>NZ_VFWQ01000018.1:0-124501 GCF_006442705.1 Mesorhizobium sp. B1-1-7
CGAGAAAGAGATCGAGCGCTATATCAGGATTTTTGGCGAGAAGGATCGCGTGGAGCAGCTGGTCAAGGTTTGAGGGGGGCCTCGTAGAGCGCCTTCCTTCGGGATTTCTGCCTGCAAGCATCGCCACTTGGTTGGCCCTCCTCCCCACCCCAGCCTCCGCCCACGCCTCCGACCGCGGCCATGTCCTGCTTCTCCCGACCGGCTATTATCTCGCCGGCGGCGCTTTCGCAGTGGCCGTCAGCTTCCTCGTGCTGGCCCTGCTGCCGCCCGTGGCTCTCGACAAATTCTGGCGTCGGCGCTTGCAATTCTTCACCGTCAGCGACGGCGCGCGGACCGCCGTCAGCCTGATATCCTTTGCCGGCTTTGCAATTCTCATTGCCGCTGGCCTGTTCGGCAGCCGCGACCCGCTCTCCAATCCGCTGCCGCTGCTGATCTGGACGCTGATGTGGGCCGGCCTCACGCTGCTGCAGGGCGTCTTCGGCGACCTCTGGTCGTGGCTCAATCCCTGGTACGGGCCCTGGCGTCTGATCTCACGTCTCTTGCGCGCGGGCGATGAAGGGATACTGCTGCTTCCCCGATGGCTCGGCTGCTGGCCAGCCGTCATCCTGTTTTTCGCCTTTGCCTGGTTCGAACTCATCGATCCGGCTCCCGACGATCCCGCACGGCTTGCCGTTGCCGCCGGTGTCTATTGGCTGCTCACCTTCCTGGCCATGCTGGCATTCGGCTATCGCGGCTGGAGCCGCGGCGGAGAATTCCTGACGCTCTTCTTCTCGATGGTGGCGCGTTTCGCGCCCGTCGAGCGCAACGACGCCGGCCGGCTTGCGCTCTGCTGGCCGGGCGCCAAGCTGCTCGCCGCCGAGCCGTTGCCGCCCAGCGGCATCGCCTTCCTGCTGCTTGCGCTGTCGTCGGTGTCCTTCGACGGCCTGTCGAAAACCTTCTTCTGGCTCGGCCTGTTCGGCATCAATCCGCTCGAATTCCCGGGCCGCACCGCAGTGATCGGCAGCGGCACTTTCGGGCTCGTCCTGACATTCCTGCTGCTGGCGGCGGTTTTCCTGCTTGCCGTCTGGCTCGGCCAACGCCTTGCCGGCAGCGATCAGCCCGTTCGTCATGCCGCGGGACTGCTGGTCTGGTCGATCGTGCCGATCGCGCTCGCCTATCATGTCGCACACTACCTGACGGCGCTGCTGGTCGACGGCCAGTATACGTTGGCCTCCCTGTCCGACCCGTTCGCACTGGGCTGGAACCTGTTCGGCACAGCCGACATGCAGATCGAGGCCGGCATCGTTGCCGGAGCCGGCTCGGCCTGGTGGCTGTGGAACATCCAGGCCGGCGCCATCATCCTTGGCCATGTGCTCGCCGTCCTCGTCGCCCACGGGCTTGCCTGGCGCCTGCATCCGCAGCCTGCCCGCGCCGCGCTCAGCCAGTTTCCGCTCACGCTGCTGATGATCGCCTACACCGTCTTCGGCCTCTGGCTGCTTGCCACGCCGACAGTTGGATGAGCCGTCTGCACTGGAAAATAAACCGGGATTCGCCTAGGGAACCAGCATTGCCGTGTCCCGACTTTGGTGATTTAGTTTGTACACATGCAATTTCGGCCCTCCGATAGGGCGGCCCGCCGCGCTACAGCCATTGGTCAAAACTCAAAAAACAGGGGAACTGCCGTGACTGACAAGAATGGGTTTTTCGATCTCTCCAAAACCACGCTCTCTCGCCGCACGGCGCTGAAGGGCCTCGCCGCCGGCGCCGGCTTGACGCTCGCTCCCGGCTTCGTCCGCTACTCCCAGGCGCAGAGCTCTGCGCCGATCAAGATCGGCTTCCAGTCGCACCGCACCGGCATCGGTGCCGCCTATGGCCGCTGGTACGAGAAGACCACGGCCGCCGCTATCAAGGCGATCAACGCCGCCGGCGGCATCAACGGCCGCCAGGTCGAGGTGATCATCGAGGATGACGGCACCGATCCCGGCCGTGGTGCGGAAGTGGTCGGCAAATTCGCCACCCAGCACAAGACCGACATCGTCTTCGGCACACTGTTCTCGCATGTCGTCATCGGCTCGGCGCCCGCCGCCGGCGAAAACAAGATGCCCTATTTCGTGATCAGCGAAGGCCACCACGTCGCCTCGACCAAGCTCAACCGCTATGTCTTCCAGCCCGGCATCACCGACGTGAAGAGCCAGATCCAGTCGATGGCGCCTTGGATCGCGGCCAATGCCGGCAAGAAGGTGACGCAGATATTCCCCGATTTCGCCTTCGGCTACGATCATCGCGACTACCTGCCGCCGGCGCTGAAGGCGCAAGGCGCCGAGGTCATCGCGCAGATCGCCATCCCGCCGACGGAATCGTCCTTCACCAAATATTTCCCGCAGATCCCGGCCGAGACCGAAGTGATCTACCACGTCATGGTCGGCCCGGCGGTGCTCACCTTCGTCAAGGAACTCGGCGAATTCTACGGCTCCAACCGGCCGCAGCTGTTCGGCTTCATCGATTCGCTCGAGGCCACCGACATCAACAGCCCCGGCCTGGAATTCCTCGACGGCAGCCATTTCTGGGAAGGGTCGCCACGCTACGCGCAGCCCGATGACAGCGAAGCGCAGAAGGCCTATCGCGCCGCTGTCGGCATCGACGACAATGGGGCGGCCGTCGGCGACCCCAAGGACGTCTCCACCGCCGCGCACATGTTCGGCTGCTGGGAAACGCTCTATGTCGTCAAGAAGGCGATGGAAGACGCCGGCTACAAGGGACCGGAGGACCGCGCCAAGCTGGTCGAGGCAACCGAGGCGCTGACCGCCTTCGCCGAAGGCCCGGAGCACCCGCAGGGGCCGAAAACCTTCAACGGCAAGATCCACCAGTGTTTCGGCATCCAGAACATCTCCAAGGTCGAGGGCGGCAAGCTCAAGGTCGTGCACAAGACCAAGATCGAGGACGGGCTTTACGAGGCCGAGGGGGATTATACGACGCAGGCGCTGTAGGCTGCTTTAGCCAGCGTGAGTGCCAAGGCACCCCCCTCTGTCCTGCCGGACATCTCCCCCGCAAGGGGGGAGATCGGCAGCTTATGCGGCGGCGCCTATCTGCCGGCCTTGATCATTGGCGAAACCATCGACGACATCCGATCTCCCCCTTTGAGGGGGAGATGCCCGGCAGGGCAGAGGGGGGTGCCTCGCGCATCCGCTGGTGTCTAGCCGATGCACTTCGGACCCCACCTCCTCCTCGCCGCCCTCGAAGGCCTTGTCACCTCCGCCGTGCTGGCGCTGACGGCGCTGGGCTTATCGCTGGTGTTCGGCGTCATGCGTGTCGTCAATGTCGCGCATGGCGAGTTCTTCATGCTCGGCGCGGTGCTCGCCTGGGCGATCTCGACAGCGGTCGGCAGCCATCCGGCGCTTGGCTTCCTGGCGGCACTGGTGATTGCCCCGCTGATCGTCGGTGCCATCGCGCTGGTTGCCGAGCGGTTGGTGCTGCGCCGGCTCAACTACAATCCGGAAGCCACGATCGTCGCCACCATCGGCATGCTCTACATCATCCAGCAGCTCGCGCTGACCTTCTACGGTCCGGAGGCGCGGCCGGTGGAGCCGCCCTTCAACTACCGCATCCTTTTGCCGTGGTTCGGCTATTCCGGCTACAAGCTGTCTGTCGTCGCCGCTTCCGCGCTCTTGCTGATCGCGACCTGGCTGGTGCTGACGCGCACCAAGGCCGGCCTCGTCATGCGCGCCACGCAGTATGACAGCGAGACGGCGCAAGCCTTCGGCATTCCTGTCGGCCGCGTCTATGGCGGCGTCTTCGCGCTCGGCGCCATGCTGGCGGCCATCGCCGCGGTGCTGATCGTGCCGATCAGCCAGGCGCATTACCTGATGGGGCAGGATCCGCTGCTGCTGTCCTTCATCGTCGTCATCATCGGCGGCCTCGGCTCGCTGCGCGGCACCGTGGTCGCCGCCGTGCTGATCGGCATGTCGGACGGCATCATCTCGATGTTCTTCTCGCCGACGCTGGCCAAGATCATCGCCACGCTTCTGGTCGCCATGGTGCTGGTGTTCCGGCCGCAGGGCTTGTTCGGGACGGCCTCGCGATGAGTGAAGCTTCGCCGGCAAAAGCCTACGCGCTCCACCTCGGCGTCATCGCACTGCTGTTCGTGCTGAGCTTCGTGCTGCCCGACTACTATCACGGCCTGCTCGCCCGCATCCTGGTGCTGGCGGTGTTCGCCATGGGCTACAATTTGCTGTTCGGCTATGTCGGCCTGCTCAGCCTCGGCCATGCGATGTTCTTCAGCGCCGGTCTCTATGGCGCCGGCCTGGCCGTCATCCAGCTCGGCTGGAACGTGCCGCTGGCCTTCGCCGCCGGAATTGCCTGCGGCGCCGTGCTGGCGCTGGCGATCGGCCTCCTGGCGCTGCGCACCACCGGCGTCGCCTTCATGATCGTCACCATGATGTTCGCGCAGGTGTTTTATCTGCTCATCCTCTACTTCGCCGTGTGGACCGGGGGCGACCAGGGCCAGGTCGTGCCGCAGCCGGCACGCGTGCTCGATCTCGGTGCGACCTCGCTCGACCTCACCAATCCGACGGTGCGCTACATGAGTGCGCTGACGCTGTTCTCGCTTGTGCTCATGATCACGCTGGCCATCGTCGGATCCCGCCATGGCCGCGTGCTGGTCGCCATCCGCGAGAACGAGGAGCGGACGAAGATGCTGGGCTACGACACCTTCTCCAACAAGCTCGCCGCCGTCGTCGTCTCCGGCGCGATCTGTGCGGCGTCGGGCGCCGCCTACGCGCTGCTGTTCGGCTATATCGGCTCGAGCTTCGCCTCGGTGCAGTATTCGATCCTGCCGCTGCTGTGGGTGCTGCTCGGCGGCGCCGCCACGACGCTTGGACCGCTGATCGGCACGCTGTTCATGTACTACGTCATCGACATCACCAGCGGCTACACCTCGGCCTATCTGCTGATCGTCGGCATTGCGCTGATCCTGCTGGTGCTGTTCTTCCCGAAGGGCGTTCTGGGCAGCATCCGCCAGCGCTGGCTCGGATGGCTGCCATGACGCCGCTTCTGACGACTAAAGGCCTGTCGCGCAGTTTTGGCGGTCTGCGTGCGGTCGACGGTGTCGATTTCACGTTGATGCCGGGCGAAATCCGCGCCGTGATCGGCCCCAACGGAGCGGGGAAAACCACCTTCGTCAGCCTGGTCAGCGGCCGCATCCAGCCCACTTCGGGAGCGATCGTCTTCGATGGCGCCGACATCACCGGCCTGCCGGCCTATGTCCGGGTCCGCCAGGGCATCGCCTACACGTTCCAGATCACCAGTGTGTTTGCCAACCTCACCGCCTACGACAATGTCGCGCTGCCGGTGCAGCGCACGCTGAGCGACGGCCGCTCGAAGGGTGCCGTGCGTGCCGGCGTCATGTCGGCGCTGGAACGCACCGGGCTGGCCGACCGCGCCCATATGCCGGCCGGGCAATTGTCCTACGGCCATCAGCGCCTGCTGGAAGTGGCGATGGGCCTGGCGCTGAAACCACGCCTGCTGATCCTCGACGAGCCGACGCAGGGGCTGGCCGACAGCGAGATCGACAATTTTATCGCGCTTGTGCGCGACATAGCCAACGGCGCCACGGTGCTCCTGATCGAGCACAACATGCCGGTCGTCATGCAGCTTGCGGACCGCATCACCGTCTTCAATACCGGCAAGATCCTGGCCGAGGGTACGCCCGAGGCGATCCGCGAAAACGCGGCGGTGCAGGAAGCCTATCTGGGGACGGCCCCATGATCGAAACGAAGATGACGCAGACGGGCAAGCCGGAAGCCTTGGCGATCTCGGGACTGGACTGTTTCTACGGCGAGGTCCAGGTGCTCTATGGTCTCGACCTCGTGCTGAACAAGGGCGAGGTGTTGTGTCTGTTCGGCCGCAACGGCGCCGGCAAGACGACCACGCTGAAGGCGATCATGGGCCTTGTCCCAGCCGGCGCCGGCTCGATCAAGCTCGACGGCCAGGAATTGACCCGCCTGCCGGCGCATGAGGTGCCGAAGGCCGGCGTCGCCTACGTGCCGCAGGGACGGCGGCTGTTCGCCGAAATGACTGTGGCCGAAAACATCGAGATCGGGCTGATGGCGCGCGGCAAGGGCAAGGACGTGCGGGAAAATGTCCTCGATCTTTTTCCATTGCTGCGCCAGCGGCTGAGGCAGCGCTCGGGCACCCTGTCGGGCGGCGAGCAACAGATGCTGGCCATGGCGCGCGCGCTCTGCCTCGAACCGCAGGTGCTTTTGCTCGACGAGCCGACCGAAGGGCTGATGCCGTCGATGATCGCCAAGATCCGCGAGACGGTGGCAAAGCTGCGCGACATGGGCGTCTCGACCATCCTTGTCGAACAACGGGTCGACGCGGTGCTGTCGGTCGCCGATAGGGTTTGCTTCATCGAGAACGGACGCAACCGCGAAACCGTGGATGTCGAGGGCCTGCGCGCCGACCCGTCGGCGGTCAGGCGCTACGTGGGCGTCGGTTGATCACCCGAAGAACAGAAAGCCCGCGACCAAAAACGTTGGGATAAGCACCAGGCCGGACCACGCCATGTAGCCGAAGAAGCCCGGCATCCTGACGCCGCGATGCCTGGCGATGGCATAGACCATGAAGTTGGGTGCGTTGCCGATATAGGTGTTGGCGCCCATGAACACGGCGCCTGCCGAGATCGCGGCAAGCGTCGAGGCGAACTCCGTCATCAGATGCAGAGGGTCGCCGCCGGCGAGTTCGAAGAACACCAGATAGGTCGGCGCATTGTCGAGGAAGGACGACAGCGCTCCGGTCAGCCAGAAATAGGCGAGGTCGTTGGGGTGGCCTGAAGGAGAACTGACCATCGACACCAGCGGCGCCAAGGCCCCCTCATGGCTTGCCCTGAGGATGGCGATGACCGGCACGATGCAGATGAAGATGCCGGCAAACAATTTCGCCACCTCCGCGATCGGCCCCCAGTTGAAGCCGTTCGCTTCGCGGTGGCTTTTGTAGGAGAGGGGGAGCGACAGCAGGGCCAGCGCCAGAATGATGGCGTCGCGCACCAGGTTCTGCAACTCGAGACCGACGCCGAACACGGAGAAGCTGACGCCTGGCTTCCAGGCCGCCGACAAAAGGATCGCAGCGATGACGCCGGCCAGCAGCGGAAGGTTGGCCAGGCCGCGCAGGCGCACCTTCGTATCCGGCGTCGGATCCTTGATCTTCGGCGCGCCGGCCTCGCGCCGGTGCAGGATGATGTCGATGATCAGGAACACCGCCAGCACGACGAGACCGACGAAAAGCGTCTCCCGGTAGAGATTGGCGGTGGTCCAGAAGAAATCGACACCGCGCAGGAAGCCGACGAACAGCGGCGGGTCGCCAAGCGGCGTCAGCGAGCCGCCGATGTTGGAAACCAGGAAAATGAAGAAGATGACGACATGGGCGTTGAACGGCCTGTTGTCGTTGGCGCGCAGGATCGGCCGGATCAGGATCATCGAGGCGCCGGTGGTGCCGATCACCGAGGCCAGGATTGCGCCGGCAAGCAGCAGCCCGGCATTGACCAGCGGCGTGCCATGGATGTTGCCGGCAAGCAGGATGCCGCCCGAGATCGTGTAGAGCGCGAACAGAAGGATGATGAACGACATGTATTCGGTAAGCAGCGCATGCAGCACCGCTTCGGTCGCCGAGGGGATGCCGAAGACCAGCGCCAACGGCACGATCACCAGCGCCGCCCATAGGGCTGTGATCTTGCCGTAGTGATGCTCCCATGCATGGTGGAACAGCAGTGGACCGGTGGCGATCGACAGCAGCAGCCCGGCAAACGGCAGCGCCCACCACAGCGACATCGCGGCGCCGGGCAGGCCGCGTTCTTCTGCCGCGAAAGCCACGCCTGGAAACAGGAGCGCGACAGCGATCGCCGCACCTGCCATCTTGCCTATGGTGATCCGCAAAAAGCCCCCCGCTGCCCCACCGTTCAGTCCGACAACTGGTCTTCAAGCGTCACGCCGGCGTCGCGCATACGCTGCAGCATGGCATCAAGCGAACCGTTGAGATCGATGCCGCGGCAGGCGTCGAGCCGGACCGTGGTCTTGAAGCCATGGCTGACAGCGTCGAGCGCCGAAAAGCCGACGCAGAAATCGGTCGCCAGCCCGACCAGGGTCAGCGTGTCGATGCCGCGTTCCCTGAGATAGCCGGCGAGGCCGGTCGGCGTCGCATGATCGTTCTCGAAGAAGGCCGAGTAGCTGTCGATGGCGGGGCGGAACCCCTTGCGGATGACGAGCTCGGCCTTGGTCCAGGCGAGGCCGGAGTGAAAATCCGAGCCGAGGCTGCCCTGGATGCAATGGTCCGGCCACAAGGTCTGCTGGCCGTAGGGCATCTCGATCATGGTGAAAGGCTGCGCGCCCGGATGGCTGGAGGCAAAGCTCGAATGACCGGCGGGATGCCAGTCCTGCGTCAGCACGACATGGTCGGCATGGCGGATCATATCGTTGACCAGCGGCACGATCTCGTCGCCGCCGGCAACCGCCAGCGCGCCGCCGGGGCAAAAGTCGTTCTGCAGGTCGATGACAACAAGCGCTTCGTCGGCCATGGGGCTTTCCTCTTCCGTATGCAGGCTCCAGTGGAAAATGCCGCTGACGCGACCGGACGCAGAAACTTGACCAGATGGCCGCCTGCGTCAACCTCTGGAAGCATAACAAATGCGTGGAAGCGGAGCTGCCGCAAACTCCGGCTTTGACAATTCCTGCCGGCTTGATATCATTTGCATACGAATGAATTTCCCGCCCCTGCGCTGGAAGGATCTTTCGAAGTACCAGCTCTGGAAGGCCTCTTTTCGGGAAGGCAAAGCGTGATCCGTTACGCGAAACCCACCACGGTCGACGAGGCGCTCGCTTTGCTTGGCGAGGGCGTCTGGCGCATTCTGGCCGGCGGCACGGATTTCTATCCGGCACAGGGCAGCAAGCCGTTCCGCGACAATGTCCTCGACATCAACGGCCTGACGGCGCTGCGCGGTATCGCCGAGACCGACAGCCATTGGGTCATCGGCGCGCGCACGACATGGACCGACATCATCCACCACCCCTTGCCGCCAGCCTTCGATGCACTGAAACAGGCAGCGCGCGAGGTCGGCTCGGCGCAGATCCAGAACGTCGCCTCGGTCGCCGGCAATCTCTGCAACGCCTCGCCGGCCGCCGACGGCGTGCCTGCCCTACTTATCCTCGATGCCGAGGTCGAGCTGCGCTCGGCGGCGGCAACGCGCCTCTTGCCCTTGCCGGATTTCATTCTCGGCAACCGCCGCACGGCCCTGCGGCCGGGCGAAATGGTCACGGCCATCCGCGTGCCGAAGCCTGCGGGTGCATCCGCCTTCGTCAAGCTCGGTGCGCGGCGCTACCTCGTCATTTCCATCGCCATGGTGGCGGCGCGCCTGGTCGTCGAGGGCGGCATTGTCACGGACGCGGCGATAGCCGTCGGCTCGTGCTCGGCCGTCGCCAAGCGGCTTGCCGGTGTCGAAGCGGCATTGCGGGGGCTGGCAGCGGATGGCGGGCTCGCCGATGCGGTCCAATCCGCGCCAATGGCCGAGCTGTCGCCGATCGCCGATGTGCGCGGCAGCGCCGAGTACCGGCTCGATGCGGCGCGCGAGATCGTTGCCCGCGCCGTGCTGACGGCCGCCGGACCGATGAACGACCACATGGTGGCGGCATGAGCCAGGTTCTGCCTGAAATGAGTGAAGCTCTGCCCGATCTGGGTGGCGTTCCGCTTGGCCTCGAACGTGCCGACATCGCCTTCGCGGTCAACGGCGTCGCCGTCTCGGTCAACGTGCCGCCGCTGCGCCGGCTGTCGCAGGTTTTGCGCGACGAATTGCAGCTGACCGGCACCAAGGTCGGCTGCGACGCCGGCGACTGCGGCGCCTGCACGGTGCTGGTCGACGGCGATCCCGTCTGCGCCTGCCTGATGCCGGCGGCCTCCGCCGCCGGCGCATCGGTGACAACGGTCGAAGGGCTTGCCAATGGCCGGCTGTCGGCGTTGCAGGCCTCATTCCTCGCCCATGGCGCGGCGCAATGCGGCATCTGCACGCCCGCCCTGCTGGTCGCGGCGACGGCGCTGCTGGAGAAGAAGACGAGCCCGACCGAGATCGAGGTGCAGGACGCGCTCGGCGGCATTCTGTGCCGCTGCACCGGCTATCGGAAGATCATCGCGGCGGTGATGGAGGCCTCCTTGCAGACAGCAAGCCTCGATTTTCGTTTGCCTCAGTCCGGCCACGCCATTGGCTCCTCCCCCATCCGGCTCGATGGCGTGCCGAAAGTCACCGGGGCTGAGAAATTCGGCGGCGATGCCTTCCCCGCCGATGCGCTTGCCGTGCTGGTGGTCCGCTCGCCACATTATCACGCCAGCTTTGCTTTCGGCGATCTTGATGGCTGGGTGAAGAAGCATCCCGGCATCGCCGGCGTGTTCACGGCGGCCGATATTCCGGGAAAAAACTGTTTCGGCGTTATCGGCCCATTTGCCGACCAGCCGGCGCTGGCCGACGGATTTGCGCGGCTTCGCGGCGAGGCGGTGGCGCTGGTCGCCGGCGAGCGCGAGGCGATGCTCGATCTCGATTTGTCGGATTTTCCGGTCCGCTGGACCGAATTGCCGCATTTTCTGCATCCTGGCGAGGCGCAGGCCGACGGTGCTGCGCTGATCCATCAGGCGCGCCCGGCCAACCTGTTGACCAAGGGCTTCGTCGAGCGCGGCGATCCCGAGGCAGCGCTCGCCAGTGCTGCCGTCACAGTTTCCGGCGCGATCGATACCTCCTATGTCGAGCACGCCTATATCGAGCCGGAGGCCGGCCATGCCTATATGGACGGCGACACGCTGGTTGTCGTCGCCTGCACCCAGGCGCCATATATGGACCGTGACGAGACGGCGAAGGTGCTCGGCCTTGCCGTCGACAAGGTGCGGATCGTGCCGACGGCGACCGGCGGCGGCTTCGGCTCAAAACTCGACGTTTCGCTGCAGCCGCTGATCGGCCTGGTGGCGCTGAAGACCGGCCGGCCGGCGGCACTTGCCTACACGCGCAATGAATCGATGATTTCGACCACCAAGCGTCATCCCGCGCAGATGAAGGCGACCATCGGCGCCGATGCCAACGGCCATGTCACCGGCATGATTTTTTCAGGCGATTTCAACACCGGCGCCTATGCAAGTTGGGGCCCGACCGTGGCCAACCGCGTGCCGGTGCATGCCTCCGGCCCCTATGCGACGCCGAACTACCGCGCCGAGGGCCGCGCCGTGCATACGCATGGACCGATTTCCGGTGCTTTCCGCGGCTTCGGCGTACCGCAGGCGACCATCATGCAGGAGACGCTCTATGACGAGCTGGCCGGCAAGCTCGGTATCGACCGGCTCGATTTTCGCTTGAAAAACTGCCTCCGGAACGACTCCGAAACGGTTACAGGACAGAGGCTGGAGTCCGGCGTCGGCATTGCCGAGTGCCTGGAGTCGCTCCGTCCGCATTGGGCACGTGCGACGGCGGACGCGGATGCCTTCAACAGCGCCAGCGTGGACAGAAAACGCGGTGTTGGCGTGGCTTCGTGCTGGTATGGCTGCGGCAACACCTCATTGCCTAATCCGTCGACCATCCGGGTCGGCATCTCGCCATCGGGCGACGTCGTCCTGCACCAGGGCGCCGTCGATATCGGCCAGGGCTCCAACACCGTCATCGCCCAGATCTGCGCCGACGCGCTTGGCTTGCCACTGGACAAATTCCGGCTGAAGAGCGCCGATACGGCGATCAGCCCGGACGCCGGCAAGACCTCGGCATCGCGCCAGACTTTCGTGACCGGCAAAGCGGCCGAAAAAGCCGGCCGCGCCTTGCGCGAAAGGATCCTGCGTTTCGCCAATGTCTCTGAAAAAGCCTCCATGCAAATCGATGGCTCGGCAATCGTCATCCGCGAGGGCGAGGCCACACGCCGCATCGATCTCGCCTCGCTCGACGTGGATGGCGGCGGCTTCGTCTTCGGCGCAGAGGAGACCTACGATCCGCCGACGCTGCCGCTCGACGCCAAGGGCCAGGGCAAGCCCTACGCCGTCTACGGCTATGGCGCGCAGATCGCCGAGTTGGAAGTCGATCTCAAGCTAGGCACCGTGAAGCTGATCAAGATCACCGCCGCGCACGATGTCGGCAAGGCGATCAACCCGCTGCTGGTCGAGGGCCAGATCGAAGGTGGTATCGCGCAAGGGATCGGCATGGCGCTGATGGAAGAATACATTCCGGGCCGCACCGAAAACCTGCACGACTATCTGATCCCGACCATTGGCGACGTGCCGCCTATCGAGACCATACTGGTCGAAGTCCCCGATCCCGAAGGGCCGTTCGGCGCCAAGGGCCTGGGCGAGCATGTGCTGATCCCGACGGCGCCGGCGATCCTCAACGCCATCCGCCACGCCACCGGCGTCCTGGTCACCAAGGTCCCGGCGACGCCGACGCGTATCCGCGCGGGCATCCGCGAAAAAGATGGCATCCGCGAAAAGGAGGCACGCCCATGAGCGAGCTTGCCGAGCGCTTCGAGACCCATGATCCCGGCGAGAAGCTGGTGGCAGAGAAGATCCGCTGCGATGCCTGCCCGGTGATGTGCTACATCGCCGATGGCCGCACCGGCGCCTGCGACCGCTACGGCAATGTCGGCGGCCGTATCGTGCGCATGGACCCGCTGACCATCCTCGACCACGCGGCTGAGACCGGCGCCACGATGGTGCCCTTCGTTGCCGAGGGCGAAGCGTGGGATGGCGAGCTGGTCAACACCGGCCGCCGCTTCGTCACGGCAATTGGCGCCGGCACCACCTATCCCGACTACAAGCCGGCCCCGTTCATCGTCAGCCAGGAGGTCGAGGGCGTCGATCTGGTGACCGTCGTCACCGAAGGCATCTTCTCCTATTGCGGCGTCAAGGTGAAGATCGACACCGACCGTCATCTCGGCCCCGAAACGGCTGTCGTGCGCTCGCAAGGCGAGGCGATCGGCCACGTCACGACCGGCGAATATGGCTCTCAGATGCTGTCGCTGGGCGGCGTGCATCATTTGACCGGCGGTTCGAAGGCGGAAGGCCGCGCCACCTGCGATGCGCTGCTCGACCTGTGCAGCCGCAAGCCGGTGGAACTCAGCATCGATGGCGGCGCCACCATTATCGTCGAAGCCGGCAAACCACCTGTCATCGACGGCAAGCAGGAACATCGCATGCGTGTCGGCTGCGGCTCGGCCACCATCGGCATGTTTGCCACGCAATGGCGCGGGCTGGTCGATGAGGTGGTGGTGGTCGACGACCACATCACCGGCGTCGTCTCCGAGCATCAGGCCGGCAAGGTGCTGGGCTGGCAGGATACGGGGATAAAAATCATTGGCCGGCGTTCGACGCCGGGACGCTATTTCAAGGTCTCCGAACCCGGCCTTGGCTGGGGCGGCACCTCGATTTCCGACCCGCTGTCGATCCTTGGCGAATGGAACGCCAAGAAGGGCGCGCGGCCCGGCCTGTCGCTGCTGATGGTTTCGACCACCGGCGAGCAGTTCGCCTATTACGAGCTCGATGACGAACTGAAGCCGGTCGAAAAGCCGTTCCCTGAGCGGCTGCAGAAGTCGGTCGGTCTGATCGAGGACAATTGCGAGCCGGCTTTGTGCACCGTACTGTTCATCGGCGGCGCCGGCGGTTCGCTGCGCGCCGGCGTCACCGAAAACCCGGTCAATCTCACACGCTCCGTGCAAGGCCTGAAGACCTATGTCACGGTCGGCGGCGCGCCGGTCTATGTCTGGCCGGGCGGCGGCATCACGCTGATGGTCGATGTCACGCGGGTGCCCGAAGGCGCCTTCGGCTATGTGCCGACGCCGGCGCTGGTGGCGCCGATCGAATTCACCTTGCGCCGCGACGACTACATCAGGCTGGGCGGCTACGAGGCCGAAATCCGCAGTGTCCACGACATCGTTGCCAAGGGCGGCGAATACCTCAATGCGCGCCGCGGTACCGGTGCGCCGGGCGGCAATCCGTGGCCGCCGCTGGCGCAATTGCACCGCGTGCCCGCGAACGGGGCCGGATGATGCAAGGCCCGCAGGTCCATTGGCTGCAGGACGGCAAGCGGCTGCACCTCAGCCACGGGCCGATCGACCTGATCGTCGAAGCCTTTGGCGAGGCGGATGAGTGCCGTGACGCCTACGAACAAGCCGTCGCGCGCTTCCAGACGATCCTGATCGAGTTGGTCAAGGAGCTTCCCGAATTGCGGCTGCCGGCATTTTTCCTGGCGCCGCGCGCCTTTGACGGCCCAACGGCGCGTCGCATGGAGGCGGCCGTCATCCCGCTGGCGGAATGCTTCATCACGCCGATGGCCGCCGTTGCCGGGTCGGTAGCCGACGAAATGCTCGCCGCGCTGCTTGCCGGCCGCAAGCTCGATCGCGCCTATGTCAACAATGGCGGCGACAGCGCTCTCCATATCGGCAACGGCCTTTCGATGAACCTGGCGATCGCCGGCACGGGCCACGACATGGCCGACCGGATCATGATCCGCGCGCAGGATGGTGTGCGTGGCGTTGCCACCAGCGGTTGGCGCGGCCGCTCCTTCTCGCTTGGCATTGCCGACGCCGTCACCGTGCTGGCGCGGACAGGCGCCGAGGCCGACGCGGCGGCGACGCTCATCGCCAACGCGGTAGACCTGCCCGGCAATCCAGCCATCAAGCGCATTCCAGCGAGCGAATTGTCCCCCGACAGCGATCTCGGCCCGCGGCTGGTGACACAAAGCGTCGGCACACTTGCGCCTGGCGAAGTGGCCCGGGCGCTGGACAACGGCCTTGCTGTCGCCGAAGATTTTCGCAGGCGCGGCCTGATCGCCGGATCGGCGCTGTTTCTGGGCGGTGAGGCCCGCATCAGTGGCTCCGTTGCGCTTGCGGCGCCCAACAAAAATTCGAGGGAGGAAGTTGCGCATGCCTGAGTTTCCGATCCGCAAGATCGCTGTCCTGACCGAAGAGATCTTTCACGAGGGCGGACCGATCGCGGAAGTGCCGCGCCGGCGCGCAGCCGCCATGGCGCTGGTGAAAAACCCGTTCGCCGGACGTTATGCAGAGGAGCTGCAGAGCGCCATGGACGATCTGAAACCGCTCGGCCTGCTGCTCGCCGACCGGCTGATCGCGGCACTCGGTGGCGACGTCAAGCAGATCGACGGCTACGGCAAGGGCGCCATTGTCGGCATAGCGGGCGAGCTTGAGCATGGCGCGCTCTGGCATGTGCCTGGTGGCTACGCCATGCGCGAGCGGCTCGGCGACGCCAAGGCGATCGTGCCGTCGGCCAAGAAGGTCGGCGCTTTCGGCTCGAAGCTTGACGTGCCGCTCGGCCACATCAACGCTGCCTATGTGCGCAGCCATTTCGACGCCATGGAGGTCGGCATCAGCGACGGCCCGCGCCCCGATGAGATCCTGTTCTGCCTGGCCATGACCTGCGGCCCGCGCATCCACAATCGCATGGGTGGGCTGGCGGCCGACGACATCAAGGCATGGGACGGCTTGCGGTGAGCGGCGAGGACAATCTGCTCAAGCTGGTCGAGGTCGAGGCGCCGGACGATCAGGACTACCTCCTGCAGGAGCAGGTCGGCTTCATCCTGCGCAAGGCGCATCAGCGCCATGTCTCGATCTTCGCCGCGCATATCGGCGACCTGACGCCACCGCAATTCGCCGCCCTCGCCAAACTGCGCGATGTCGGCGAGACCTCGCAGAACCAGCTCGGCACGCTGATCGCCATGGACGCGGCGACGGTGAAGGGCGTCATCGACCGGCTGAAGGCGCGCGGCCTTGTCGAGCTTTCCAAGCATGAGGTCGACAAAAGGCGGCTGCTGGTCAACCTGACCGCCGAAGGGCGCGAAGCGATCGAACGCCTGATCCCGCTGGCGCGCGAAATCACCGCGGAAACCCTGGCGCCACTGTCGGCCAAGGAGGCAGCCACCTTCATGAGGCTGCTGGTGAAGCTGGCGTAGGGCTGCCCAGCCCCATTTTTAGCACGATCCCGTGCCACGCCGCCTCAGGCCGCCTGCGACAGCGATTTGTGGGCCTCCGCCAAAATCTCGAACGACCGCACCCGGGCGGCATGATCAGATATCTGCGCGGTGACCATCAGTTCGTCGGCGCCGGTGCGGCGCACGAAGGCATCGATGCCCTGGCGAACCGTTTCGGGAGAGCCGACGACGGCGCAGGACAGCGCCTGGCCCAGCATGGTCCTGGCCATCGGGTCGAGATCGCGATCATAATTCTCGACCGGCGGCGGCAATCTGCCGGGGCGGCCGGTGCGCAGGTTGACGAAGGCCTGCTGCAGCGAGGTGAACAGCAATCGCGCCTCGGCATCGGTGGGTGCGGCAAAGACATTGAGGCCGAGCATGACATGCGGCTTGTCGAGCTGTTCCGACGGCTGGAAGCGCGAACGGTAGATGTCCAGCGCGTGGTCGAGCTCGGCCGGCGCGAAATGCGAGGCGAAGGCATAGGGCAGGCCGAGCATGGCGGCGAGTTGCGCGCCATAGAGGCTGGAGCCGAGGATCCAGATCGGCACGGTCTGGCCTTCGCCGGGCACGGCGCGCAGGCGCTGGCCCTCCTCGGCCGGCAGGAAATAGCCCATCAGCTCGACGACATCCTGCGGGAAATTGTCGACGCCGGCTTCGAGGTTGCGGCGCAAGGCGCGCGCGGTGTTCATGTCGGTGCCGGGCGCGCGGCCGAGGCCGAGATCGATGCGGCCGGGAAACAGGGCGGCCAGCGTGCCGAACTGCTCGGCAATCACCAGCGGCGCATGGTTGGGCAGCATGATGCCGCCGGCGCCGACGCGAATGGTCCTGGTGCCGCCGGCGACATGGGCGATGACCACGGCCGTCGCGGCACTGGCGATGCCCGGCATGTTGTGATGCTCGGCCAGCCAGTAGCGCTTGTAGCCCAACCGCTCGGCATGGCGGGCGAGATCGAGCGAATTGGCCAGCGACTGCGAGGCATCGCTGCCTTCGACGATCGGCGACAGGTCGAGAACGGACAGTTCGGTCATGCGTTGGTCTCCACGATCTTCTTCTCGCGCACCCTGGCCTCGAAGCCGGCACGGTCTGGGATGATGATGCCGAACTGGCCTTCCAGCGTGTCGGCAAGTTCGGCGGCGGTGGCTATGTCCTTCCGCTCGGTGCGGCCGCCGATGTGATGGATCGACAGCCGATTGCCGCGCAACGCGTAGCGCCGGTCGGGCGCGGCGCGCGCCGCAAGGACGGAGGTGAGGAAATGCGATATCGGGTTGGTCGACAGGAAGTAGCTGGCGATGGAATAGTCGACCTCGTATTGCGGCTGCAGGTCGAAGCGGTAAAGCGAGCGCCAATCGCCGCCGATGGCGGCCTGCAGGCGGAAATGATCGTCAGCCGCGACGATGCGGAAGGTCTCGTGCGGGGTTTTCTGTTCCGTGCCGGGTTCCAGCAGCAGCGGAGCGGTCAGGGTCAGGCCGCCGAAGCCGACATCGGCGATGTAGGTCCGGCCTTCGAGCTCGACGCGCAGCAGCATGTGGCTGCGCGCCGTGATGGCATCTTCCGCCTGGCCCCAGAGCACGCGCGCGGCAAGACCGCCGACCTCAAAGCCAAGCGCATTCAGCGCATGCATGAAGAGGAGATTGTGCTCGAAGCAATAGCCGCCGCGCCCGCCAGCGACGATCTTGTCCTGCAGCGCGGCAAGGTCGAGCCTGACCGGGCGGCCGAGAAACGGGTCGACGTTCTCGAAGGGGATTGCCTGCGGATGCAGGAAATGAAGCGTCTTCAGCGTATCCAGCGAAGCATCCCTGGAACCGGCATAGCCGATGCGGGCGAAATAGGCGTCGAGGTCGAAGGGAGCATCGCTCATTGGGAAGGGCACCGGGCATTGATCGGCCGGATATAGGCATTCGATCCCGGCGCCGCAAACACGGCCAGCCGGTCACGCCGAAGCCTTGCCGTTCTTCTCGGCTGGTTCCTCTTCCACAACGGCGGTGTGCTGCGCGGCGAGAAAATTGCCGACATGGCTGAGCCCGTCGAAATGGTCGCAGAACACCTTGATGACGACCAGCAACGGCACCGCCATCAGGGCGCCGACGAAACCCCACAGCCACGACCAGAAAGCGATGGCGATGAAGATCGCCACGGCGTTGATCTCGAGGCGCCGGCCAACCACCATCGGCGTCACGAACTGGCCTTCGACGACGTCGCACAAAAGCACGAAGGCAGGCGCCAACAGCGCGTAGGAAATGGTGTCGAAGCTGATCAGCGCCATTACCGCGACCAGCACGATGGTCAAGAGCGCCCCGACATAGGGCAGGAAGTTGAACAGGGCGGCGGCCACGCCCCAGACCAGCGGGTTGGGCACGCCGAGCGCCCACAGGCCGAGGCCGATGATCGCACCGAGGCCGGCATTGATGATGGTGACGGTAAGCAGATAGTGCGAGATTTCGCGCTCGACGTCATAGACTACGCGCAGCGCCCGCTTCTTCTCGCTGAGGCTGGCGAAAGACTGGATGATCTTCTCGTAGAACATCGTCCCCGAGGCGAGCAGGAACAGCGACAGCACGAAGATGATGGTGAGGCTTGTTCCCGCCGACAGGATGTTGCTGGCGGCCGCCGACAGGATGCCGGACTGCGCCACCGCGACTTTTTGGATGCCGGGCTCCTGCGAGGTCTCGGTCAGCTGTTCGATCTGATGCGAAATCTGCATGATCTTTTCCAGCGGACGCCGCAATTGCGCCAGCCGTTCGGTAAGCTGTTGGCCGATCGACGAGGAGTTGTTGATGAGGTCGATGACCGGGCTGGAGAGCAGGTAGCCGGCGCTGGCGAAGACGCAGATAGACAGCAGCACCAGAAGGGTCGCAGAGGCCACTTCGGGAATGCCGCGCTTGCGCAGTATCCGCACGATCGGGGTGAGCGTCAGGGCGAGCAGAAAAGCCAGGATGACCGGCATGAAGAAGGCGCGTGCGAAGTAGAGCGCGTAGATGGCCATGAACAGGAAAATGCCGACCAGCAGCAATCGCATCAGATGCGTGTCGGCACGCGCCTCAACGCGCGGATCCGGCTCGTCGGCGGCGCCTGCGCCCAAGGCAGCGGGTTCGGTTTTCATGGTCACCCTCGAACCGTCCGCCTCTCCGCGGCCGGCAATTGCCTCCAGGAAACGCGAAGTTCAGGCTGTAGGTTCCATGAGCCGGCTTGCGAGCGGGCGCGGCTGGCGAGCCCGCTCGCCGCTTAGGCGGCGGGTGTTGCCAGCGCCGGCGCGGACTTCGCGGTTTCCTTGCGCACGATCGGGGCCACCCTGGTGCCGTAGAGTTCGATCGCCTTCATGATCTTGGCGTGCGGCATGGTGCCGATCGCCATTTGCAGCAGGAAGCGGTCATTGTTGAAGATCTTGTGCTGGGCGACGATCTTTTCGGCGACCTGCTCGGGATTGCCGACGAACAGGGCGCCATTCGGGCCGCGCGACTGGTCGAAATGCGCCCGCGATGTCGGGCCCCAGCCGCGCTCGCGGCCGATGCGGTTCATCACCTCGGCTTGCGGGCCATAAAAGTCATCGGCGGCCTGCTCGGTCGTCCCGGCGATGAAGCCGTGCACGTTGATGCTGGTGGCGAGACCCGTCGGGTCGCTGCCGGCGCGGTTGGCCGCTTCGCGGTAGAGGTCGAACAGCGGCGCGAAGCGTGCCGGCTCGCCGCCGATGATGGCGAGCGCCAGCGGCAGGCCGAGCGCGCCCGCGCGCGCCGCCGATTGTGGCGTGCCGCCAATAGCGATCCAGACCGGCAACCTGTCCTGGAACGGCCGGGGATAGACGCCGCGATCGTTGATCGGTGGGCGCAGATTGCCGGACCAGGTGACTTTCACCTGGTCGCGGATGGCAAGCAGCAGATCGAGCTTTTCGGCGAAGAGTTCGTCATAATCCTCCAGATTGTAGCCGAACAGCGGAAAGGACTCGATGAACGAGCCGCGTCCGGCCATGATCTCGGCACGACCGCCCGAGAGAAGGTCGAGCGTGGCGAACTGCTGGAAGACGCGAACCGGATCGTCGGAGGAGAGCACGGTGACCGCGCTGGTCAGCCTGATGCGCTTGGAGCGCTCGGCGGCCGCCGCCAGCGCCACGACCGGTGCCGAGGCCGCATAGTCGGGTCGGTGGTGCTCGCCGAGACCAAAGACGTCGAGACCGACCTGATCGGCCAGTTCGACCTCCTCGATCAGGTTGCGCAATCGCTCATGCGGGCCGACGGCGCCCGGGCCGGGCTGCGGGCTGACGTCGGCAAAGGTGTAGAGACCGAGTTCCATCTGATGTCATCCTGATGTTGGGTTTTGCGGCTAAAGCAAATTCCAGGGAAAGTGTGAAACGGTTTTCCGTCCGGAATTGCGTCAAAACAAAAGAGAAAGAGCGGTCCACCGAAACGGTGAACCGCTCTGGAAGTAGCGACCGCGGTGCCTCGCCACCAGAGAGCCGGACGGTGAACAGTGCATGTCGGTTTGGATGAGAAAGGCGTCTCCCGTGGGCAACAGCACAGAATTTCATGGCTGGCATACCGTTTTGGCGCTTGAACTCTCGCTATTCGCGCGTATGTAAGCCTCGCGAATTGACTTCAGGGAAGTGGACTTGGCTATCTACAGGGAAAAAGACATTTTCGAGCGGCGCAATGCCGCGAACGAGGCAAAGAAAGCGCTTTTGGAGCGCTTCAAGTCAAAGCCGGCGGCGGATGATCCTGCAGTGCTGGCGCGACAGGCCGAACGCAAGGCAATCCTCGAGGCTCGCGAGATACGCGAAGCTGAGAAGGCCAGGCTGAAGCAGGAAAAGCTGGCACGCGAAGCGGTCGAGAAGGCCGAGCGCGAGGCAGCGGCCGAAGCGGCGCGTATCGCGGCCGAAGAGGCGGCACAGGCTGAAGCGAAGATCAAGGAAGCCGAAGAGAACGAGCGCATCGCCCGTTTGCTGGCCGACGAAGCCGAACGCAAGGCGAAACGCGACGCACGCTATGCGGCACGCAAGCAGCGTACCGGCAGAACGCCTCCAGGCTTCTCGGCTCGCTAACGGCCTTCGCGGTCAAGCTTCGAATTCAGTATCAGGGTCGCCTCGCAGCGGCCCTGAACGCGTTTTCGTGAAGCGACGCTTTTGAGCCCCTTAGGGCAGGACATCCCAACGGCTGTCTTCCTCAGGAGGTCTCTCCCTCGGATCAAGCCGAGGGAAGCGCTTGGACTCGATCAGGCCGCGAACTTCAGCCCCATGATGCCGCAGACGATCAACGCGATGCAGGCGAGCCTGATCGCCGTGGCGGGCTCGCCGAACAGCCAGATGCCGAGCAATGCCGTGCCGACGGTGCCGATGCCGGTCCACACCGCATAGGCTGTGCCGACGGGCAGCGCCTTCAGCGCCAGGCCGAGCAGGGTAAGGCTGACGACCATCGACGCGACCGTCAGCACCGTCGGAACAAGCCTGGTGAATCCATCGGTGTATTTGAGGCCTATCGCCCAGCCGATTTCGAACAGGCCGGCAAAAAATAGAAAAATCCACGACATCGCAACGCTCCATCCAGCATCGGGCCGGAACGGAATGCGATCCCGAGATGCTCGATAAATGATGGGCGGGTCGTCCCGACCGGATTTTGGGGAAGGCGCGGGGTCGTCCCCGCACCAGCAATATAGGGTCGTCCAAACGTCCAATCAACGCTCGCCGGCGGCATTGTCCGACGCCGCCGGTCAAATCCCGCCGAGCGGGATGTGCCGAAGCCTACTTTTCCTTGATGCGCATCGCCTTGACCGGCGGCGCCTTCAGGGCGGGCGCTGGCGCGGGCTTCTTGGCGTCCTTCTTCGGTTTGCGGGCTTCCTTGCCTGCCTTCATCGCACCTTTAGCCATGATTCGTTCCTCCAATTGCGGGAAGCCAAGTGAAACAAGAGAAACGCTTTGCCGCAAGGGCCTTGAGTCGGCCGCAGCCGCCGGCTGGCCGCTTTCAACCGCTTTCTAATTTGCTCGTAAACCATGGCGGTCCGTGCCATGGTCATCTTCGCACTGCAGCATCGATCCGCGCTTTCGCTGGATGATTGCCAGGCAGGCCGGTCAGGACGACGATGCGAATCCACATCGGCTGCGAGATGAGCTTCGAGTTTCCCCAGGAAACGCCGCTCATCGCGATGCTCAATGTCCACTATTCCCGTGCCTCCGATCTCGAGCGGCCTGACTTTTTGACCTCGAACCCGCCTGTGCCGGTCGAGAGCTATCGCGACAGTTTCGGCAATTGGTGCAACCGCTTCGTTGCACCGCCCGGGCGTTTTACTTTCGGTACCGATGCGGTGATCCGCGATCCCGGTACGTTCGAGATGAGCGAGCCGATGGCCTGGCAGCACGAGGTGCGCGACCTGCCGGCGGAGACGCTGCTGTTCCTGCTGCCCAGCCGGTTTTGCGAGAGCGACCTTTTGGCTGATGACGCCTGGCGGCTGTTCGGCCATACACCACCAGGCATCCCGCGCGTGCAGGCGGTGTGTGATTTCGTCCACAATCACATCGTCTTCAACTACGGCAATGCACGGCCGACGCGCACCGCCGCCGAAGCCTATCGCGAGCAGAGCGGCGTGTGCCGCGACTTCGCGCATCTTGCCGTCACCTTCTGCCGGGCGCTCAACATTCCAACGCGCTATTGCACCGGCTATATCAGCGACATCGGCATGCCGAAGCCTTGGGCGAGCATGGATTTCTGCGCCTGGATGGAGGCCTATCTCGGCGGTCGCTGGCATGCTTTCGATCCGCGCAACAACGCGCCGCGCATCGGCCGCATCCTGATCGCCTCCGGCCGCGACGCGGCGGACGTGCCGCTGACCCATATTTTCGGACCGGGCACGCTTGCCGGCTTCAAGGTGTGGACCGACGAGATCGTCGAATAGAAGGGTTCCAGCCCTCGAGCCTTCAACGACCTGAACGATCGGGACGGTTCGTGCGTTGTGCTGCCTGTGGAGCTTCGGCGGCGGGGCAGCTACGATGGGTATCCTGAAGGAGACAGCATTGCATGGCCGGGCATGGCGGCTCGAAAACGGTTATCTATGCGGCGCTGGCGGGCAATCTCGCCATCGCGCTGACCAAATTCGCCGCCGCCTTCTTCACCGGCAGTTCGGCGATGCTGTCGGAGGGCGTGCACTCGCTGGTCGACACCGGCAATGGCAGCCTGCTGCTCTATGGCATGCATCGTGCCGCGCGTCCGGCCGACCGCACGCATCCGCTGGGCCACGGCCGCGAACTCTATTTCTGGAGCTTCATCGTCGCCCTCCTGGTCTTCGCGCTGGGTGCCGGCGTGTCGTTCTACGAGGGCATCATCCACATCATGGCGCCGGAACCGGTTGCCAACGTCAAGGTGAACTACATCGTCCTTGGCCTGTCCTTCCTGTTCGAAGGCAGCTCCTGGCTGGTGGCGCTGAAGGAATTTCGCCGGCAGAAGAGCAAGGGGGAAGGCTGGCTGCAAGCGGTGCAATCGAGCAAGGATCCGAGCGTCTACACCGTGCTGTTCGAGGACAGCGCCGCCCTGCTCGGCCTGATCGTCGCCTTTGCCGGCATCCTGGCGGCGGAACTGCTCGATATGCCGGAACTCGACGGTGCCGCTTCCATCGGCATCGCCCTCATCCTCGGCGCGACGGCGGTCTTCCTGGCTCGCGAAAGCAAGGGCCTGCTCATCGGCGAGCCGGCTTCACCCGAGGTGCAGAAAAGGGTGCTGGCGATCGTCCAGCAGGATCCGGCGGTACAGCGGGCGAACGGCGTTCTGACCGTCCATATGGGACCGGCAGAGATCGTCGCCGCCCTGAGCATCGAGTTCGAGGATCATCTGGCGGCGCCGGAGGTCGAGGCCTGTGTCGAGCGCATCGAGGCGCGCCTGAAGGCAGAAATGCCGGAGATCACGCGGCTGTTCGTCAAGCCGCAGACCACTGGGACCTGGGAGCAGCGGCGCAAGCTGATCGGTGCCATGTCCGACCCGGCCCTGGACTAGCAAAGCGAAGTTGCCTCGCGGGCTTGCCCCGCTAAGATTGGTCCGAATTGCAGGAGGAGCGACGATGAAGATAGACGGCGGATGCCACTGTGGCGCCATCACCTATGAAGCGGAGGTCGACCCGGAAAAGACGTCGATCTGCCATTGCACGGATTGCCAGCAGCTGACCGGCACCGCCTTTCGCGTGACGGTTCCGGCGCCGGAAAACAACTACCGGATCACGCGCGGCACCCCGAAAATCTACATCAAGACCGTGGCGAGCGGCGCCAAGCGTGTCCAGGCCTTTTGCGCAGACTGCGGCTCGCACCTTTACGCCACGTCGGTCGGCGATGGTCCGAAGGTCTATGGAATTCGGGTGGGGACCGCGCGACAACGTCAGGATCTGGTTCCGACACTGCAGAAATGGCACCGATCGGCGCTGCACTGGCTGCCTGAATTTCAGGGCATGACCACCGTGGAGGAGCAGTAGCGCCGGGTCAGGTGCCGCGCCTCAATCGTCGCCTTCGACGACCCTCAGCCTGAGCTGACCGGTCTTCGAATCGGCGACGCGGGGGCCGGCGTCGGCCTTCGCGGCCGGTGCACGTGAGGCGCCGTCCGGGCCGGCATCGCCGTCCGGCTGCGTGCCGAATTCCAGCGCCTCGATCTTCTGGCCGCGCTTGGTGACCTTCGATGTCGAGACCAGGATATCGTCGATGTCCTTGGCCGACTGGCCGAAATGGACCTGCAATTTGCGCACCCGCTCGTCGACCCGCGCGACATCCTCCATCAGCCGGATCACCTCGCCCTGGATCAGATGCGCCTGTTCGCGCATGCGGGCGTCCTTGAGGATGGCCTGGATGACCTGGATCGACAGCATCAGCAGCGACGGCGAAACGATGACGACGCGCGCCCGATGCGCCTTGTGGACGATCGCCTCGAAATTCTCGTGGATTTCGGCGAACACCGATTCCGACGGGACGAACATGAAGGCGGTGTCCTGCGTCTCGCCCTGGATCAGGTATTTTTCCGAGATGTCGCGGACATGGATCTCGATGTCGCGGCGGAAGGCCTGGGCCGCGACCTTCTGCAGGTCGGCGCCATCGGCGGCACGGATGGCGTTCCATGCCTCCAGCGGGAACTTGGCATCGATCGCCAGCGACGGCGCACCATTCGGCATTTTCACCAGGCAATCGGGCCGGCTGCCGTTCGACAGCGTCGCCTGGAACTCGTAAGCGCCATGCGGCAGACCGTCGGCGACGATCGCCTCCATGCGCGACTGGCCGAAGGCGCCGCGCGTCTGCTTGTTGGATAGGATCGCCTGCAACTGCACGACCTGGCCGGCGAGCGACTGGATGTTGCCTTGCGCGACATCGATGATCGCCAGCCGCTCCTGCAGCTTCGCCAGGCTCTCATGGGTGGATTTGGTCTGTTCGGTCATGGTCTGGCCGATGCGGCCGGTCATGGCGTCGAGACGCTGGCCGATCGATTGCGTCAGCTCTGCCTGGCGCGCGCCGAACACTTCGGCGATAGCGCCCATGCGGCCCTGCATCTCGGCCTGGGATTGCAGAATGCCGGCCATCCGCGCCTCGGCGTCGCGGGCGTGGTCTGCGGCTTCGGCAGCCGCCATGGCGCGCGCCTTGGCTGACCGCCACAGCGCGACGACAAGCGCCACGAACAGGCCAAGAAACAGCAATGCGCCGAAAGCCATCGCGTGGCCAAGCGTGATCGTGGAGGCGCCAAGCCGTGCGACGGGCTCCGAAAGGATGGTGCTCAGGTCATTCATGTGGACAGCATAGCCGATTCGGCCCGACGACACAGATCAAAACGTGAACGAGGCTCAGACGCCCCGGTTGACGCTTTTCGCTGGACGTCTTAGGTGGAACGCCATGCCGATCAAGCCGCTCATCATCCTTCCCGACCCCATCCTGCGCCAGGTTTCCAAGCCGGTAGAACGCGTCGACGCGCCGTTGCGCGGATTAGCCGACGACATGCTTGCGACCATGTATGACGCGCCAGGCATCGGGCTGGCCGCGATCCAGATCGGCGAACCCCTGCGCATGCTGGTGATCGATCTCGCCAAGGAAGACGAGACGCCGGCGCCGCATGTCTTCATCAATCCCGAAATCCTGGAAAGCGCCGACCAGCGCTCCGTCTACGAGGAAGGCTGCCTGTCCATCCCCGACTACTACGCCGAAGTCGAACGCCCCGCTTCGGTGCGTGTGAAATACCTCGATCGCGACGGCAAGCTGCAGGAGATGGAGGCCGAGGGACTGATGGCGACCTGCCTGCAGCACGAGATCGATCATCTCAACGGCGTGCTGTTCATCGACCACATCTCGAAGCTGAAGCGCGACATGGTGGTGAAGAAGTTCAAGAAGCTCGCCAAGGACAGGGCGCCGGGCAAACTGGTGGGATAGGGGAATGCCCCTTCGCGTCATCTTCATGGGCACGCCTGAGTTTTCGGTGCCGACGTTGCGCGCCATTGCCGAAGCGGGACACCAGATTGCAGCCGTCTATACCCAGCCGCCGCGCGCCGCCGGACGGCGCGGGCTGGAACTGACGCCGTCGCCGGTGCAGCGCGAGGCTGAGCGGCTGGGCGTCGAGGTGCGCATGCCCGTATCGCTGAAAGGCGAAGCCGAGCAGGCCGCTTTGCATGCCCTGGGGGCGGATATCGCGGTGGTCGTCGCCTATGGGTTGCTGCTGCCGAAGGCGGTCCTCGACGCGCCCCGGCTCGGCTGCATCAACGGCCATGCGTCACTGTTGCCGCGCTGGCGGGGCGCGGCTCCCATCCAGCGCGCCATTATGGCGGGCGACCTGGAAACCGGCATGATGGTGATGCGCATGGAAGAGGGCCTGGACACCGGGCCGGTGGGACTGGTTGAAAAATGCGGCATCGAACCCGATGTGACGGCCGGCGATCTGCATGATTGGTTGATGAGCGTCGGTGCTGCCCTGATGGTGGAAGCGCTGGCACGTCTGGAAGAGAACACCCTGAGATTTACCGCACAGGCCGCGGACGGGGTGACTTACGCCAGAAAAATCGATAAATCCGAGACGCACGTGGACTGGACGCGGCCAGCGGCCGAGGTCCACAACACCATTCGCGGCCTGTCGCCCTTTCCCGGCGCCTGGTCCGAGATTGACATTGGCGGCCGCCCGGAGCGGCTGAAACTGCTTCGCTCGACGCTGTCCGAAAGCCTCTCGCTTTCGGATGATTTGGGCGAGTCGGGAGGCATTCTCGATGACCGGCTGACGGTCGCCTGCGGAACAGGCGCGGTCAGGCTGGTCGAAGTTCAACGCGCGGGCGGAAGGCCCGTTGCCGCGTCGGAATTCCTGCGCGGGGCCAAGATCGAAAAAGGAACGAAGTTCTCATGAGCATGATGTCGATACGCGCGGCGACGCCGCGGGATCGCGAGGCCATTCGCGACGTCGAGGAACACGCTTTCGGCCAGCAGGCGGAAGCCGGGCTGGTCGATGCGCTGGTGACCGGCGGCGATGCCGTCGTCGAACTGGTGGCGGAGGAAGATGGGCAAGTGGTCGGCCACATCCTGTTTTCCCGGCTGTTCGTCCAAAATGGCGGCAAGAGCTTCGCGGCCGTGGCGCTCGCGCCGCTGGCGGTGGAGCCCTCCTTCCATGGCAGCGGCATTGGCGGCGCGCTGATCCGCGAGGCGCATATCCGCCTCAAGGATGCCGGCGAGACGCTGGCCGTGGTGCTGGGAGATCCGGCTTATTACGGCCGTTTCGGCTATAGCCATGCGCGGGCCGAAAAATTCGAGAGCGAATACCAGGGCGAAGCGCTGCAGGCGCTGGCCTGGGGCGACGCTCCGGAAACCGGCAGGCTGATCTATGCTTCCGCCTTCACCGCTCTCGCCGCCTAGGCGAAAGCGTGTAGCTGCCCGGCATGCCGCGTTTTCGCCTCGACATCGAATATGACGGCAGCCTTTTCGCCGGCTGGCAGCACCAGGCCGACCAGCCTTCGGTGCAGCAGGCGATCGAAGAGGCGATCGAAAAATTCTGTGGCGAGGCGGTGCGACTGCGCGCCGCCGGCCGCACCGATGCGGGCGTGCACGCCACGGCTCAGGTCGCACATGTCGATCTCGTCAAGGCATGGCCTGGCGACAAGGTGCGCGATGCCGTCAACGCCCATCTGCAGGCGGCGGGCGCACGCGTTGTCATCCTCAAGGCAGGCGTCGTCCCCGACGATTTCGACGCCCGATTCTCGGCCACCGGCCGCCACTATCTCTACCGCATCCTCAACCGACGCGCGCCCTCGGCGCTGGAGAAGGGCAAGGTGTGGTGGGTGCCGAAGCGGCTCGACGCCGGCGCCATGCACGAAGCGGCGAAGATCCTGTTCGGGCGGCACGACTTCACCACCTTCCGCTCGACGCAGTGCCAGGCCAACAGCCCGGTCCGGACGCTGGAGCAGCTCGACGTGAGCAGACAGGGCGACATGATCGAGGTGCGGGCTTCGGCACGCTCCTTCCTGCACAACCAGGTGCGATCCATGGTCGGTTCGCTCAAGCGCGTCGGCGACGGCAGCTGGAGCGCCAACGATCTCAAGGCGGCGCTCGAAGCGCGCGACCGCGCCGCCTGCGGCCAGGTGGCGCCGCCCGACGGGCTTTTTCTCATTGGCGTCGATTATCCCGAATAGAGGCGGGACGCTCTATCCGGGATAGAGCCCGGAAAGGCTCTGAGCCCCGACATCGTCCGGCACGGCGATGCCGAGCAGCATCTGCAGCCCGAACAGCACCAGCAGCGACGCGATGAACATGCCGACGAAGACGGCGGTGCCGACCGCCGCTCCCTTGCCGATCGTGGCGTTCGTCATGCGCCAGGTCAGCACCATCGACAGGGCAAACAACAGCAGCGATACGAGGCTCGAGACCTGGCTTGCCGACGACAGGAAGAGCCTGATCAGCGCCGACGGCAGCATCAGCCAGGCGGTGATCGCCGAGGCCCAGTTGCTGGCAACGACATAGTGGACGAAACGGCCACCGATACCAGCGCGCGGCGCCACCAGGGCGAGCGCGACCAGCGGCAGCACCCAGGAGCCGATATCGACGGTCGCCAGCCGCAGCAGCATGCTGAAGCGGCCCGCGAAGGCATCGGGATCGCCGATCTCATTGGCGATGCCGACCCAGCCGACGATCAGCGCCGGCGCCGCGACGATGATGGCGAAGAAGGAATTCCAGAACCCGTCGGCCGACAGGTCGAGCAGGCGCAGGCCGTCGACCTTGCCGAGCATCAGCCGCCAGGCGCCAGTCAGCGAAGCTTGGGTTTCGTCCGCCGAAAGCATGCCGCTCAGCCCTGCCCGAACCAGTCTTCGATGAAGCGCTGGTAGATCCGCGTCAGTGTTTCGAGATCGGCGATGGCGACGCGCTCATCGACCATGTGCATGGTCTTGCCGACCAGGCCGAACTCGACCACCGGACAATAGTCCTTGATGAAGCGCGCGTCCGACGTGCCGCCCGAGGTCGACAGCGTCGGCTCCTTGCCAACCGCCGACCTGATCGAGCCGGCAAGCGTTTCGACCAGCCGGTCGTCACGGGTCAGGAAGACGTGGCTCGGATGGTCGCGCCAGACGAGATCGTAATCGACCGGCGTTTTCTTGCCCGGCCGATATTTCTTGCGGCCGGCCGCCTGGTCGAGGCGGTTGTGGATTTCGGCCTGAAGGGTTTCGGCCGTCCAGGTGTCGTTAAAGCGGATGTTGAAGACAGCGACCGCCTTCGCCGGGATGATGTTGGTGGCCGGGTTGCCGACATCGATTGAGGTGACTTCCAGATTGGTCGGCTGGAAATCCCTGGTTCCCTTGTCGAAGACGGGATGCAGCAAGGCGTCGACCAGGCTCATCAGCCCGCGCACCGGATTGTCGGCAAGCTGCGGATAGGCGGCATGGCCCTGGCGGCCATTGACGGTGACGGCGCCTGACATCGAGCCGCGCCGGCCGATCTTGATCATGTCGCCGAGCGCGTCCGGGTTGGTCGGCTCGCCGACGATCGAGGCATCCCACTTCTCGCCCCGGGACGCCGCCCATTCGAGCAGCTTGACCGTGCCGTTGATGGCGGGCCCCTCCTCGTCACCGGTGATCAGCAGCGAGACCGAGCCTTTCGGGCCGCCATTTGCCTCGACATGGCGCGCCATGGCGGCGATGAAGCAGGCAATGCCGCCCTTCATGTCGACGGCGCCACGTCCATACATCTCGCCATTGGCGATTTCGGCGGCGAAAGGCGGATGCGTCCAGGCGGCTTCGTCGCCGACCGGCACGACATCGGTATGACCGGCAAACATCAGATGCGGGCCGTTGCCGGAACGCCTTGCATAGAGGTTCTCGATGTCGGGCGTGCCATCCTCGGAAAACACCGGCCGCTCGACCAGGAAGCCGAGCGGTTTCAGCATCGTTTCCAGCGCGCCGAGCGCGCCGCCTTCGGCTGGTGTCACCGAAGCGCAACGGATAAGGGTGGCGAGGTTTGCGGCGGGGTCGGTCGGCAGCGTCATGGCAAAACCGATAGTCGAAAGCTGAGGGCCTGTCACGGCCAGACATAGGGGCCAGCCCAATGGCCTGACAAAGCGCCGACATTATGGTTTTCATGTCGTATAGTCGTGGCCGCGGCGGAACGACAGAATGACAAACGGCGGGAAGAAGATCGTCATTGCCGGTGCCGGCAGCATCGGCTGCTACGCCGGCGGCTGCCTGGCTCTTGCCGGACGCCAGGTGATCCTGCTGGCCCGGCCGCGCATAGAGACGGCACTGCGCCAGGTCGGATTGCGTGTCAGCGACCTCGAAGGCCGTGATCGCCTGGTCAAGCCGGATGCGCTCGAGGTCACCGTGGATCCGGCCACCGCCTTGCGGCAAGCCGACGTGATCCTGGTGACGGTCAAGAGCGGCGCGACGCAGGAGATGGCCGCCCTCATCAAGGCCCATGCCCGCCCCGATGCCGTCGCGGTCAGCCTGCAGAACGGCGTCGACAACGCCGACAGGCTGCGCGCCGGACTTGACGGACGAACGGTGCTGGCCGGCATGGTGCCGTTCAATGTCGTGCAGTCGCCGGACGGCGAATTGCCGCTGCACGTCCACCGCGCCAGCGACGGCAAGGTGGTGATCGAGGACGGTGTTGCCGGCCTCCTCGATGTCGCCAGTTTTCTGAATGTCGAAGGGCTGGCGGTCGAAACCCATGGCGACATGAAGGCGGTGCTGTGGGGCAAGCTGTTGATGAATTTGAACAACGCGCTGGTGGCGCTTTCGGACCTGCCGCTGGCGCGCGAACTCGCCGATCGCCGCTGGCGGCTGATCCTGGCCGGCCAGATCGACGAAGCGCTGCGGGCGATGAAAGCCTCCGGCATCGAGCCCGCTCGTATCGCCGGCTTGCGGCCGGCGCTGCTGCCAAAGGTGCTCAGGCTGCCGGACTGGCTGTTCAAGCTTTTGGCGCGACGCATGCTGGCGATCGACCCCGAGGCCCGCTCGTCGATGTGGGACGATCTGCGACGCGGACGGCCGACGGAGATCGGCGAGCTGCAAGGTGCGGTGCTCGGCCTCGGAGAAAAAACAGGCACACCGGTGCCGCTCTTGAAAAGCGTTACCGCTTTGGTGCGCGCGGCCGAAGCGGCGCGGCTTGGATCGCCGGGCCTGACGCCGGAACAGGTTCTGGCGCTGGGTGGCCCTCGATCAGCGTGATCTTCTGCCAGATCTTGCGTGACAGGTTGGAGCTCAGATTCTCGATGTCGTTGACGCCGTCGATGACCACGGCGTCATTGACCGACTGGGCGAACAGCGCGGCGATCTTGCCGGTGATCGACAGCATTTCCGAGCAATAGTCGAGATAACGTGCCAGATCCGCGGCATTGGTGATGCGGGCTGGCGAGTGCAGGGTGGGCTTGAAATTGGCCGACAGCGCCGCCGGATCCTTGGTCAGCTGATGCATGTCGATGACGTGGATCAGCGAGCGCAGGCCGTGCAGCTGACGAAACACCTGCTTGCGCTTGATGCGTTCCTCGGTGCGGATCAGGGCCAGGAAGCCGAGCACGGCGAGGATCATCATGTTGATCGTGGCTTCGATGCCTTGCACCGACTGCACTGCGTCGTCGGCCTGGGAAATGTGAATGAGTGGCAGGATGGTGCCGACGAACAGGAAGACCAGCGCGCCGGCGACGACGGCGGCGACGATGATGCCGCGCAGCCACCAGATCGGCGCCTCGAGCGCCTTGGCGGCCTTTGCCAGGTCGCGCGACAACGACACCAGTTCGGCGGCGACGCCGCGCAGTCCCGCATCGGGAAAACGGTCGGCGATGCGGCCCTCCAGCCGCTCGGCGGTCTCGACGATCAGTTTCGGATCAAGCGTACGGTAGCGCATGCCCGATCGATCCTCAGGGTTGTTCCGGCTCGTTGGTGCGCCGGCCATAGCGGTTGGGTCCAGGCTGCCCTGGAAACAGGCACAACACAAGGAAGGCGACGATCGAGACGACTGGTACGAACAGGATCAGCGCGGCAATGCCCGGTTTGTCGAGGTCGTGCAGCCGCTTCACCGCCAGCACGATGTTCGACCACAGCGAGGCGATGAAGGCGACGAAGAAGATGAACGACCACATGTTGCTCTCGGCCGAACCCTCCGGCACCAGCGTGAAACGGTACAGCGGAAACGCCTGGATGATGGCGACGAGCAGCCCGCCAAGAAAATAGGCCGCGCGGCTGACGCGGCCCGATGTCTTGAAGAAAAGCCAGGTAAGATTTGAACTTTCAGGCAAGCGGGTCCGGTCCGTATTGATTGGCACCCTTGGTGCCTTCGAGAATGCCGCACTCCACCAGAAACCAGATCGCGCCGATGAACGGCACCAGGATGATCAGGCTCCACCAACCGGACTTGCCACGATCATGCCAGCGTTTGGCGTAGAAGGCGAAGACCGAATAGAGCATGGCAAGCGAGTAGAGCAAATAGATAAAGCCGTAAGGCATCTGGTTGAACGTCGTGCCCAGTATGTTGTCGAGGATCATCGCGATTACCGCGCCGACGAAAATGATGCCGATTGGCCCAGAACTTCGCGCGGTTGATGCGACCCTCATAGCTGGTCAGCAGATATTTCCAGTCCATGTCACCCCTCCATGTCGAACCAGCGCGACCGATTGCCGCGCCGGCGGAAGGTGCGCCCACCCGGCGGAAAGATCAATCGCGCAGCAACTCGTTGATCGAGGTCTTGGACCGGGTCTTGGCGTCGACACGCTTGACGATGACGGCGCAGTAGAGGCTGGGGCCGGGCTCGTTGTTCGGCAACGGCTTGCCGGGCATCGAGCCGGCTACGACGACGGAATTTGGCGGCACCTCGCCGTAGAAGACCTCGCCGGTGGCGCGGTCGACGATCTTGGTCGACTGGCCGATGAAGACGCCCATGCCGAGCACCGAGCCTTCGCGCACGATGCAGCCCTCGACGACTTCCGAGCGCGCGCCGATAAAGCAATTGTCCTCGATGATGGTGGGACCGGCCTGCATCGGCTCCAGCACGCCGCCGATGCCGACGCCGCCGGAAAGATGCACATTCTTGCCGATCTGGGCGCAAGAGCCGACCCCGACCCAGGTATCGACCATCGTGCCGGTATCGATATAGGCGCCGACATTGACGAAGGACGGCATCAGCACCGCGCCCGGGGCGACATAGGCGGAGCGGCGCACGATCGATCCCGGCACGGCGCGGAAGCCCGCCTTCTCGAAGTCGACGGCGCTCCAGCCGTCGAACTTGGACGCCACCTTGTCCCACCACACAGCCTGGCCCGGGCCGCCCTTGATGATTTCCATCGGGTTGAGCCGGAAGGAGAGCAGCACCGCCTTCTTCAGCCACTGGTTGACGTGCCACTTGCCGTCGTCCTGCCGCTCGGCGACGCGCACCGTGCCGCGGTCGAGCAGGTCGAGCGCCGACTGGATGGCATCGCGCGTCTCGCCACGGGTCGCGGTCGAAATCGTGTCGCGCTCCTCGAAGGCCTTCTCGATGGTCTTTTCGAGGCTTGCCAGATCGGGCTTCGACATGATTTCGCTCCATTACCAAGCTGTTAAGGGCCTGAGCCTTAACCTGTTTAAAAGTCGCGCGGACCCTATGTTAAGGCTGTATGAGGGTCAATCGCGTGTGCGTCACGGGACGGCGCAGTTAAGGGAATTGGACGGTGGATTCGATGACTCCCATGGAAAAGGCGGGATGGACGCCGCTGCCGCATTCGGACGAGGATCTGGAGCGGTCGAGAAGCGTACCGGACACGCCGCAGACGCGGGCCGAGACCTACCGGCTGGCCTGGAACGATCCCGAGTTCATGACGCGCCGCGAATTGCGCGCGGTCCGGCTGCAGCTCGAACTCCTGAAGCCGGAAATGATCCTGGCCGAGCGCGGTATCCATTCCACGGTGATCCTGTTCGGCGGCGCGCGTTTGCCCGAGCCCGGCGGCGAAGCCTGGGCGGCCAAGAACGAGACGCAGAAAAAGAACCTCGAGGAAAACAGCAAATATTACGAGGAGGCGCGCAAGTTCGCCCGTCTCTGCTCGCAGCAGTCGGCGACTTCATACTACCGCGAATATGTCGTGGTGACCGGCGGCGGACCAGGTGTGATGGAAGCCGGCAACCGCGGCGCCGACGATGTCGGCGCGCCGTCGATCGGGCTCAACATCGTCTTGCCGCATGAGCAGGCGCCGAACGTCTATGTGACGCCGGAGCTGTGCTTCAACTTCCACTATTTCGCCATCCGCAAGATGCACTTCGTCATGCGCGCCAAGGCGGTGGCGGTGTTTCCCGGCGGCTTCGGCACGATGGACGAATTCTTCGAAACGCTGACCCTGATCCAGACCGGACGCATGGAACGCGTGCCGGTGATCCTGTTCGGCAAGTCGTTCTGGAAAAGGGCAATCGATCTCGATTTCCTCGCCGAACAGGGCACGATCAGCCCCGGCGACCAGGACATCATCGATTTCGTCGACACCGCCGACGAGGCGTGGGGGATTATCAGCCGGTTCTACAAGCTGGGGGAGTAGGCTGGGAATTGGGGAACTGAAGAACTGAAGGAAAAAAGGGAGCCGGATCGTTCCCCAGTTCCTCAGTTTCCCCAGTACTTCAATTCCTCAGTTCTTCAACTCCTCCACCCCTTCCACAATCGCCGTGAGAAACGTCGCCAGATCATCGGTGACGAAGTCGACGTCGTCCTCTTGCGCGGGGTCGCGCTCCCATATTTCGGAGAAGGTCGGCTCGAAATTGCGCGGCACCACCAGGACGGTGGTCATGCCCAGTGATTTCGGCACGGAAAGGTTGCGGGCGAGATCCTCGAACATCACCGCATTGTGCCCGGTGACGGCGTGCAGTTCGGCGAACTTCTCGTAGGTCTGGCGCGCCGGCTTGGGATTGAGGTCGGCGGCGATGATATCGAAGATGTCGTCGAAATGGTCGAGGATGCCGAGTTGGCGCGCGGTGCGCTCGGCGTGCCTGCGGTCGCCATTGGTAAAGATGAACTTGCGGCCGGGAAGCTGCCGGATGGCGGTGCCGAGAACCGGGTCGGGCACCAGCCACGAATAGTCGATGTCGTGGACCTTCTCGAGGAAATCGTCGGGGTCGATGCCGTGGCGCGTCATCAGCCCGTTCAGCGTCGTGCCATATTCGAGATAAAGCTCCTTCTGCAGCTTGCGTGCCTCGTCGCGCGGCAGCGCCAGCAACTCGCCGATATAGGCGGTCATCTTGACGTCGATCTGCGAGAACAGATTCGAATGGTGCGGATAGAGCGTGTTGTCGAGATCGAACACCCAGTCGGTGACATGAGCGAAGCGGGCGGGATCGGGGAGCGTGGTCATGTGCCCCTTATGGCATGAAACGCGGATTCCGAAAGGCACTTTATCCACAACTTCCGCGCGACCAAAGTGGCAAAAATGGGCTCACGATTCAAATTTTATGCATCCGGGAAAGGTGGCCTTCAGGGCTTGCTGGCACAGAGACAGTCCTGTGGGAGCCAGCGATGAACACCATAATTCTGAAGTCCGCCGCTATCGCTTTCGCCTCCGTCGCCATCTCTCTCCTGCTGACCCTGATCATCGTTCCGGCCATGGGATTTCCGATCAGCCGGACGATCTGGCTAACCTCGACTGTTTGTCCGCTGGTACTCGCCTGGGTTGCTTGTGCCAGCACCTTCTGGCAGAGCGACAGGCTGAAAAACGCGCATCGCGAACTTGCCCGGGCGCACGCCCAGCTCGCCGCTGCGCATCGCCGCCTGGCGGAAAAGGCAAGCCGCGACGACATGACCGGCATGCTCAACCGGGAGAGCTTCTTCGCCGCGCTGGATGGCTCCCGACGCAAGTCCGATCGCGGCGCGCTGCTGATCATCGACGCCGACCATTTCAAGAAGATCAACGACAGCTTCGGTCACCTGACCGGTGACGATGCGCTGCTGCTGATCGCCAGCGCGATCGAACGGGGCGTGCGCCACGGCGACGTGCTCGGCCGCATCGGCGGCGAGGAGTTCGGCGCGTTCCTGGTCGGAGCCACCGAGCAAGAGGCCAAGCGCGTCGCCGAGCGCATTCGCCGCGAGGTCGAGCTGATCCGCTTCCGGCCCGTCGACGAACGGACCATTCCGCTGACCGTCAGCATCGGCGGCACCGTCTGCGGCGAGGAAGCCAATGTATCGGAGCTGATGCGCGCCGCCGACCGGCGCCTCTATCAAGCCAAGCACGCGGGCCGCAACCTATCGATCCTCGACACGGATATCTCGGCCGCCGCATGAGCCGCCGGCGAATGGCTGGGAGACCGGTCCATGGGCCACTCAAGCCAGCGCCGCCGTTAAGAGATTTCTAACTTTGTTTGCAGCCGGCCGCACCATTATCCGGTTTGAAACGGCTCCATGGTTAGGTTTGGCACGAAACAGGCATCCTCCCCGATGCATGTCCCGTTCCGGGAACGCCATGCGCAGTCGAGGCCCCATCGAGAGACCAGTCATGAGTTTCTTCAAAGAAATGTCGCGCCGCACGATCATGCAGGCGCTGATCGCAATGCCTGCCCTGTCCCTGTTCCGCAAATCGCCTGATGCCGACGCCGCCCCTCCCGACGCATCCCGGGTCGATGCACTGGCCGACCCGAACGAAATCGTCGAGGCCAATGGCTGGATCCTGAAGCGGAGCGATCTGGCATGATCTTCGACAGTTACGAGGCGTATCGCGCCGCCAATTTCAAACCCAAGGTCTGCATCCTCGGTTCCGGCCCTGCCGGCACCACCATTGCCCGCAAGCTCGGTGCCGCCGGCATTCCGGTCGTGGTGCTGGAAGCCGGCGCGCGGGATTTCAGCGACGAATCCCAGGATTTCTACCGCGGCACCACGGTCGGCGATTTCTATTTCGACCTCGACATCACCCGGCTGCGGTTCATGGGCGGCAGCTCCAACCACTGGGCCGGATGGTGCCGCGTGCTCGACAAGCAGGATTTCGAGTCGAAAGCCTGGGCACCCGACACCGGCTGGCCGATCCGCCGCGCCGATATCGAGCCCTACCTGAACGAGGTGCACGACATCCTCGACCTTCCCGATTTTCGGCCGGATGTGCCGATATCGGACGACATTCGCTGGGTACAGCTGATCAAGAGCCCGGCGGTGCGTTTCGCCGAGAAATTCGGCGACGAACTCGACAAGAGCGGCAATATCGCGGTCGTGCTCAACACCTATGCCACCGAACTTGCCGGCGACGGCAAACGGGTGACCGGTGCCAGGCTGTGGTCCGACGGCCAGGATGCCGGCTTCTTCAGCGCTGATTATTTCGTCGTCTGCACCGGCGGGCTGGAGAATTCACGGCTGCTTTTGTGGTCGAACCGGCGCTCGAACGGCGGCGTGGTGCCGAATGCGGCGGCGCTCGGCCGTTACTGGATGGAGCACCCGACCTTCGAGGGCGGCAATGCCATCCTGGCCGACTACGGCGCGTTCGAGGTCGATGCCGTCAACGAGGCCTTCTTCTCGCCGACGCTCGCCGCGATGGAGCGCCTGCAGATCATGAATTTCGGCATCCGTCTGATCGAGACGCCGTATCCGGGGGTCAAGAGCCTGATCGCCGATCTTGCCTGCACGGCGCCCAACATGGCGGAATGGATGTCCTCCAAGCTGAGCCAGAACCTGCGTTGCGCGGCCCAGCTCTATGTCGCCTGGGAACAGGCGCCGCGGGCCTCCAACCAGATCGAACTGTCGAAGACCGATGTCGACCACGCCGGCGTGCCGCGCATCGAACTGCACTGGAAGAAATCGGACCTGGAACGCCGTACCCTTCTCGAGGGGCTTAGGCTGTTCGGCACCACGCTGATCGAGAAGAATCTCGGCCGGGTGCGCATCGCCGACTGGATCGCCAATGGTCAGGACTATCCGACCAACGACGAGACGGCAGGCCATCACCATATGGGCGGCACGCGCATGGGCACCGACGTCACCAGGAGCGTGGTCGACGCCAACTGCAAGGTGCATGGCATGGACAATCTCTATGTCGGCGGCTCTTCGGTGTTCTGCACGTCGGGGCAAGCCAACCCGACAACGACGATCACCGCGCTGGCCTGCCGGCTGGGTGAGCATTTGGCCAAGGTGGTTGCCGTCTGAGCTCCCTTGCAATCTCTGCCGGCGCTGAAGACGGCGCCGGCAAAGCTTGGTATCGGCTCAAAAACCGTAGATGGCGATGCGCACCAGCACCGCTGCGGCGGCCAGGGATACGAGCAGAATGCCGAGGCCGATGGGAGAGCCCCAGCCATACCATTCCATTGCAAGCTTGGCGTATTTGAACTCCTCATCATGCGAGAGAGGCGCGCGCTGTTGAATCAAGCTCATTTTTCACTCCTTGTCGGCGGCAGGCTCTTGCCATGTCTTCGGCGCAGCCGCATATTGCTGCGATAGTCTAAATGTTAGACAGATTGATAATTAGATGATCGAAATAAACTCGTCAAGTGGAAATCGCAAGGCAATGACGGCCGAGATCGGCCTTGCCATCATGCAGTGGCAGGACGCGACGCAGGCTTATGACGAAGCGGTCGGGGTAAAGCTCGGGCTGAACATGGCCGAGCGCCATTGCCTCGGACTGCTTTACGGCGGACCGCAATCGGCCGGCGCGATCGCAACCGCAACCGGGCTCACCCCGGCCGCGGTGACGGCGCTGATCGACCGGCTGGAAGCGCGTGGCCTGCTGACACGCACGCGCAGCCTCGAGGACAGGCGCAAGGTGGTGGTCGAGGCGACCGAGGCGACGCGGGATCTGTCGGCACGCTATTACGGCGCCATCGCGCGGGAAGGCGAAAAGGTCATAGCCGCCTTCAGCGACGCCGAACTTGCCACAATATCGCGCTTCGTCAACGCCGCGCTCGACCTGCAGCGCGACCAGCTTGCGCGGCTGAAGGCCGAGGGGCCGGTCATTCCCGGGCGATAGGGGCCATGTGTTCGCGGCGTTAAACGCCGGCAGGGAACCGGATTATTTCGGCTGGACCCCATAGGCGACAAGAAACGCCTCCACCGAAGCATCCGCGTGCCGTTCAAGTTCGGCCTTGGAGCGCGGATTGCTTCCCGTGAACATAGCTTCATTCATGGGAATCCAAAGAAGCATTCCAAACAAATGGCTGGCTGCCAGACGGGGGTCACTGGTTTGCATCAGCCCTCGATCGGTGAGCTTTTGAAAGCAGGACGCCGTCGAGGCAAGCATGCGCTCAAAACCTTTTTCGTACCAGCTGCGGCCAAGCTGCGGCATTCGATCCGCGTTGGCGATAATCAGGCGCCGCAGCTTCAACAACTCTTCATCCAGGAGCATCGTTACCAAACGTCGAGCAAGCTGCTGCAGGCCGCCCTCCATGAATTTCGCCTCGGAAAGCAGTGTCGTCACGGACTCTATGACATCGTTGACCTGGGTAGCGGTTGATAGGACGACTTCGCCGAAAAGCGTCTCTTTGTCGGTGAAATGCTTGTAGATGGTCTGCTTGGAAGCTCCCGCCCTTGTGGCGATTTCCTCCATGCTGGTTCCATCATAGCCCTTGCCGATGAACGCCGCCGTGGCCGCCTGGATGATTTCACGATCCTTGCGTGCCGATCTGGTCTCACCTTCGATTTCCATTGGCGCCTCTCGACCGGTACTAGACGGTACCGTTCCCGTATGATAGCTCTGAAACGGTACTGGACTGACTAGTACCCTGTCAACGAAGGCGAGCCTAGACCGATGACCAAGATGATCTTCCTTAATCTGCCGGTGCGCGACCTGCAGGCAGCGACAAACTTTTATCTCGCGATCGGGGGCACGCTTAATCCGCAGTTCTCGAACGACCAGGCCAGCTCGATCATGTTCTCGGACTCCATTGGTGTCATGTTGCTCACGCACCAGCATTACAGCCAGTTCACAGCGCGGCAGATCGGCGATCCCAAGCGTGACAGCCAGATGCTGATCGCGCTCACCACCGACAGCAGGGACGAGGTCAATGCCATAATCGAGAAGGGCGTGGCGGCAGGCGGCCGCGCCGATCCCAATCCAGCGCAGGATCTCGGTTTCATGTTCAACCGTCACATCGAAGACCCAGACGGAAACGTCTGGGAGTTCCTGTGGATGAACCCGTCTGCCATGCAATAGCCTGGCGAGATCAAAGCGCCCAAGGCGCGTCGCGTCGAAATGGATCCACGCGACGCGCCTTAAACACGGGAGCCGGATCCACTAGACCGTCGCCGGGTCGAGTGCTGGCTGGCCCTTGCGGCGGGTGACGATCGCCTCGAAATCGGCGGTCCGGAAGGCATCGCGCAGGGCGTCGAAGGACGGCAGCACGAAATAGGCGCGCTGGAACTTGTCGATCTCGTAGCCGGTGCGCATCACTGTTTCGAGGTCGAAGGGCACGTGATGGGCGTCCTTGCTCTCGACGGCGAACTGCAATTCGGTAAAGGACGACATCAGGCCGGCGCCAAAGGCCTTTAGCGGCTGGCCTGCCTCCTGCATCAAGCCGTATTCGGCCGTATACCAGTAGAGCCGGGTGATCATCTCGTCGCCGCCGAGCGCTATGATGTCGCCGGCCTTCTTGCCATACATCTGCATGAAGTCGGCGAACACCGGCTGCGACAGCACCGGCACGTGGCCGAAGAAATCGTGGAACATGTCCGGCTCGACGATGTAGTCGAGTTCCTGCCTGGTGCGCAGCCAGTTGGTGACCGGGAAGCGGCGGTTGGCGAGATGATCGAAGAAGGGGGCGGCCGGTATGAGACCCGGCACGGCGACGATCTCCCAGCCGGTCAGCTTGCGCAGCTTGGCGCTGACGTCCTCGAAATCGGGGATGCGGTCGAGCAGGCCGAGCTTCTCGACACCGTCGAGATAGGAATGATGGGCGAGCTTGCGCGTCAGCTTGGTCTGGCGGTCGCACAATGTGCGCCACACCGCCTGTTCCTCGGCGCTGTAGTCATAGCCCTGCGCCACGGTGAAATCGGCACGGCAGACCGAATAGTCGCCACGCAACCCTTGCGCCGCGCAGTCGCGGGCATATTCGGCAACGCTCATCGTCGTCATGGCTTTTCTCCCTGCAAATCATGATGGTGACCTGCCGAAAGGCTAACCGGATTTGCCGGGGCAAATCGGCTTTTGTGGTAGCTCGAATGCGATATCGTGGATAATATTCACTCACAATCTGCGCTATAGGAGTGAAAATGCCTCAGTTCGATGATTTCGAGATCAAGATGCTCGATGTCCTGCAGCGCGACGGCCGCAAGCCAGTATCGGAGCTGGCGCAGGAGATCGGCCTTTCGACGACGCCGTGCGCGCGGCGCTTCGAGGCACTGCAGGATGCCGGCATCATCAAGGGCTTTGCCGCGGTGATCAGCCGCCGCGCGGTCGGCCTGATGGTCGAGGTTTTCATCCAGGTGCGCCTGGTCAGCCACAGCGACGGCTCGCCCGAAAGCTTCATTGCCGCGGTGCAGCGCATGGACGAGGTGTCATCATGTTGGACGATGACCGGCGACCACGATTTCCTGCTGCATGTCATGGTGCCGTCGGTCGACGAACTCAACGCCTTCGTCATGCACCGGCTGATGCGGCTCGACGGCGTGCGCGACGTGCACACCCAGCTGGTGCTGCAGAACATCAAGGGGCCCGGCCACGTGCCGCTCGCGCACCTGAAGCGATGACATCGCCCATCCTTCCGCATTCCTGCGGAGAAGCTGCACGCAAACTGCTGAAACCGGCCAAGCCGGGGTCCACATCGCCGGCCAGCATGCGCGGATCATCCCTCCAGGAGGTCCGCCATGAAAATCGTCCTGATCAATCCGCCGCACACCGCTATCGGCAGCCGCGTGCCGGACGATCATCTGCCGCCGCTTGGCCTGCTGGCGGTGGGCGGCCCGCTGCTCGATGCCGGCCACGAGGTGCGGCTGGTCGATGCCGAATTCGGGCCGATGCCGCTCGACATTGTGGTGCGCAGCGCACTCGACGATCGACCGGACTTCGTCCTGATCGGCCATTCCGGCTCGACCTCGGCGCACCCGACCGCCCTTTTGATCGCCGGGATGATCAAGGCACGCGAGCCGGCGACCATCGTCATCTATGGTGGTGTCTTCCCGACCTATCACTGGCGTGACATCCTCGGGGCGACCGATGTCTTCGACTTCATCGTGCGCGGCGAGGGCGAGGCGACCGTCGTGGCGCTGGTCGAGGCGCTTGAAATGCACCAGCCGCCGGCAAGCGTGGCCGGCATCGCCTTTCGCGACGATTTGCGCCGTCCCTTCGCGACGCAGCCGGCGATGACCATCACCGAGCTCGACGCCTACCGCGTCGGCTGGGAACTGATCGACCACAGCCGCTACAGCTATTGGGGCGGCAAGCGCGCCGTGGTCATGCAGTTTTCGCGCGGCTGCCCACATCTGTGCAACTATTGCGGCCAGCGCGGCTTCTGGACCCGCTGGCGGCACCGCGATCCCAAAAAATTCGCGCGGGAAATCGCCTGGCTGCACCGCGAGCACGGCGTCGAACTGATCAATCTCGCCGACGAGAACCCGACCGTATCGAAGAAGGCCTGGCGCGCCTTTCTCGACGCCCTGATCGCCGAGAACGTGCCGGTGCTGATCGTCGGCTCGACGCGGGCCGACGACATCGTGCGCGACGCAGATATCCTGCATCTCTACCGCAAGGCCGGTGTCATCCGCTGGCTGCTCGGCATGGAGAACACCGACGAGCAGACACTCCAATTGATCCGCAAGGGTGGCAGCATTTCATCCGACCGCGAGGCGATCCGGCTGCTGCGAAAGCATGGCATCCTGTCGATGGCGACCTGGGTGGCCGGTTTCGAGGATGAGGGGTTTCGCGACCTCTGGCGCGGCTTTCGCCAGCTCATCGCCTACGACCCCGACCAGATCCAGGCGCTTTACGTGACGCCGCATCGCTGGACGCCGTTCTTCAGGATTGCCCGCGACCGCAAGGTGATCCAGCAGGACGCCCGGCTGTGGGACTACAAGCATCAGGTGCTGCACATGACCCGGCTGAAGCCGTGGATGCTGTTCTTCTTGGTCAAGCTGATCGAACTCGCCGTGCAGTCGCGGCCAAAGGCTCTGGCGCGCATCCTGTTCCACCCCGATCCCGAGCAGCGGCATTCGATGCGCTGGTATACGCGGATGGGCCGCCGTGTCTGGTTCCGCGAAGTCTGGGGTTTTCTGGCGCGCGACATCAGGGTGAAAGACGGGCCGACGCTCGCCGAATTCTGGGGCGCGCCGCAGGATGCCGAGGAAGAAGCGATGATCTTCCAGCGTCCAGCCCGAAAACCGGCCGCGTACGCCGTCGCGCAATCGCGCTCCGCCTGAGTGGCGCTTCCTCCAGGTGTCGCTGCCGCGAGGCTGGCCCTGGCGGCCGGCGGGCAGTGCGCTAATTTTCTGCAATCGAACCGTTGGTTACCGGCAGGAGGAAGCGATGAACCTTGTCACGCATAAGAAGATGAAAGGTGACCGGCTGATGCCCTGGGGGAAAGGCACTGTCGTGACGGGAGCCAGGGGGTTCGTCTTCCTTGCCGGAAATACGGGCACCGCCGAGAACTACGATCCGTCGAGTGGCAAGGGAGGTGCCGTTGGTGACGCGGCGACGCAATGGCGCTCCATCCTGACGAACATCAAATCGGATTTGGAGGAACTCGGCAGTTCGCTCGAGCATCTCGTCAAGATCACCCAGTACGTCAAGGGACCGTTTCCGGACGGCGGGGCCTTGAGCTCGCCAAATTTCCGGTTGGACGTGATGGATGAATTCTTTGCCGAGCATTGCCCAAAGCATTGCAGCTACAACAATCCGCCGCCATCGGAGGTGATCGGAGTGGTTGCACTTGCCCATCCCGATCTGGTCATCGAGATCGTGGCGGTGGCGGCCCTGCCGGATTAGTGCGTGCCGCGCAGGCGGGCACAGCCGCGGACCCGTCAGGGCACGATCAGCGTGCCGGCGCCATGTTCGGTGAAAAGTTCGAGCAGCACCGAATGCGGCGTCTTGCCGTTGAGGATGACGACGCCCTCGACCCCGCGCTCGATCGCCTCGATGCAGGTCTCGACCTTGGGGATCATGCCGCCCGAGACGGTGCCGTCCTTGATCAGTGCCCTCGCCTCGGCGACGGTCAATTCGTCGATCAGCTTCTTGTTCTTGTCGAGCACGCCGGGCACGTCGGTCAGGAACAGCAGGCGCGTGGCCTTGCAGGCGCCGGCAATGGCGCCGGCGAAGGTATCGGCGTTGATGTTGTAGGTGTGGCCGTCGCGGCCGGGCGCCACCGGCGCCAGCACCGGGATCATTTCGGAGCGCGCCAGAAGATCGAGCAGCGTGCGGTCGACCTCGACCGGCTCGCCGACAAAACCGAGATCGAGCACGCGCTCGATGTTGGAGTCCGGGTCGATCATGGTCTTGCGCGCCTTTTCGGCGAAGACCATGTTGCCGTCCTTGCCGCACAGGCCGATCGCCCATTCGCCCTCGGCGTTGATCAGGGCGACGATCTCCTTGTTGATCGAGCCGGCCAGCACCATCTCGACGATCTCGACCGTCTTCTGGTCGGTGACGCGCAGGCCGCCCTCGAACTTGGATTCGATGCCCATCTTGGCCAGCATGGCGCCGATCTGCGGCCCGCCGCCATGGACGACGATCGGATTGACCCCGGACTGTTTCAACAGCGCGATGTCGCGCGCGAAAGCCTTGCCGAGCTCGATATCGCCCATGGCGTGGCCGCCATATTTCACCACGACCGTCTTGTGCTCGTAGCGCTGCATGTAGGGCAGCGCCCGCGACAGCAGGGCTGCCTGCATTTCGGCGGTGGCGGTTATCTCCGTCATCGGCATGGTTCCCTGGCTTTGATTTTATGGCGACATGCACCGTTGAGACCGGCGGCGTCTTAGCGGGAATTGGTTCTGCCCGCAAATGTCATTGTTGTCATATTCGCCGGGTTCACGGCCTCGTCACTATCAGGGCATCATCAGCGGCGCCCGTCGCTTCAGCCAGCCCGAAATCTTCTCCATCTGTGCGGCGAAGGACAAAAGCGTTTCTTCGTCGCCCGGCCGGCCGGCCGCCTGGATGCCGAGCGGCAGGCCGGCATCGGTGACGTGGACGGGCAGCGCAATCGACGGCTGGCCGCTGACATTGTGGATCGCCGGCCAGTGGGTGAACCATAGGCTCTTGTCCATCAGCTGGCCGAACACGGACTTCACCTTAAGCAAGGGCGTGAGGTGAAGCTTGTCGAGCAGGTTCTCGATCAGTTCATCGGCGCCTTGCGGATCCATGGCGCCACAGGCGAGCGGCGGGTGGGCGATGATGGGCAACAGCACGGCATCGTACTGCGCGGTCTCCGTGATCAGCTGTCGCGAGGCGGCGTGGAGCCGCTGCAGGGCAGCATAGGTCTCGCCGGCCGAAACCATCTCGCCCAACCGGCCGAGCACCCGCGTGGCACGCTCGACGTCGCCGGTAACGGCACGGCCGACGCGCTGCGCTTCCGCCCGCAGCGTACCGGCCACGGCGGAGGCAACCGTCCTGCAGAAGTCGGCGAAGAAATCACGCTCGATGAAGGGCAGGTCGATGTCCTCGACGGTGTGGCCGCCTTCGCGGGCAAGCGCCACCGCGATGTCCAGCGCTTTCATCGTCTCGGCCGAAATCGGCAGGCCAAGCGGCGACTTGCGGTAGACCGCCAGGCTGAGCTTGCCGGGATCGCGCGCGGCGGCAGCGGCGAATGTGCCCTTCGGCGGCAGCGCGGCATAGGGCGACAGCGAGTCGGGACGGTGGGTGAGGTCGAGCAGCAGCGCGCAATCGCGCACCGAGCGGGTGACAGCATGGTCGACCACCATGCCGTACCAGCTTTCGCTCACCAGCGGCGTCAGCGGGATGCGGCCGCGCGAGGTCTTGAGGCCGACCAGCCCGGTGCAGGCGGACGGCACGCGGATCGAGCCGCCGCCATCCGAGGCATGCGCCACCGGCACGACGCCGGCGGCGACCAGGGCTGCCGCACCGCCGGACGAGCCGCCGGTGGTGTGTCCGGTGTTCCAGGGATTGCGAGTGATGCCGAAGGCCTTGGATTCGGTCATCAGCCGCAGCCCATGTTCCGGCGATGTCGAGGTGACGATCGGGACCAGTCCGGCGGCGAGGTAGCGCTCGGTCATCACCGAATTGACATCGGGCAGCCAGGCGGGAATGCGGCTGCCGCCATGCGACGGTACGCCCTTGATGGCGATGCCGAGATCCTTGATGGCAAAGGGCACGCCGGCCAGCGGCAACGAACGGTCCATGGTTTTCGCCCGCGCCCGTGCGGCTTCATAGAGCGGCTCGGCCGTGGCATTGATTTCAGGCCTTGTGGCCTCGGCGCGTGCGATCGCCGCCTCGGTCAGCTCGATCGCGGACAGCTCGCCCTTGCGCACCAGATCGGCAAGGCCGGTTGCGTCTTCTTCCCACAGGATCCGTTCGACCGACATGTGCGTCCCCCCATTGCCGCCAAGCTAGCCAGCGGCGATTCCCTTGGCAATCGAAGCCTGCGTCCGGACGCTGGAACTTTAGGTGCATCGAATATTTCCGTCGTTGCAAATACAACGCAATTGCCTAATTTGGCTCGGCATGACGCCGCAGGACATCACCAAGCTGATCGTCCGGACTTCGATGAAGGATCGGGCCGCGTTCGATCTGCTCTACCGGCAGACCAGCGCGAAACTTTTCGGCGTATGCCTTCGTGTATTGAACGACCGGGGAGATGCTGAAGAAGCGCTGCAGGAAGTCTTCGTCAAGATATGGACGAAGGCGGACCGTTTTGCTGTCTCCGATCTGAGCCCGATCTCCTGGCTGGTGGCGATCGCGCGCAATCATGCGATCGATCGCATCCGGGCGCGGCGCAAACCTGCCGCCGATATCGATGCCGCGCTCGACGTGGCCGATCCGGCGCCGGGACCTGAAGCGATGGCGGTGGCGGGCGACGAGACCGAACGCGTCCATCATTGTCTCGACGAGTTGGAGAAGGACCGGGCGGCGGCCGTCCGGGGCGCTTATCTCAAGGGCGAAAGCTATGCCGAACTGGCGGAGCGCCATGGCGTGCCGTTGAACACGATGCGTACTTGGCTGCGCCGCAGCCTGATGAAACTCAGAGAATGCCTGGAGAGATGACGCTCGCAGAAGACAATGGACCGGAACGTGGGGGCGACGACATGTTCGCCGCCGAATACATTCTTGGCGTGCTGCCTGCGGACGAGCGGCAGATCGCGTCCAGGCGCATCGATTCCGAGACCGATTTCGCGCGGCTTGTCGACGGCTGGGAGGTTCGCCTCTCGCCACTGGCTGACGCCTATCCGGAAATCGAGCCACCGGCATCGGTGAAGGCGGCTGTCGATCGACGCCTGTTTGCATCGACCCCGGCCGCACCCGCCGAACCCCGTGCCGGCCTGTGGTCCAGCCTCGCCTTCTGGCGCGGCCTCGCGGTGGCGGCGGTTGCCGCGCTCGCGCTCTACATTGCCGTGCCCTACGTCAATCCGGTGGCCGTCCAGCCGCAGACGCGGCTAGTCGCCTCGCTGGCCGCCGACGGCAGCGACGTCAAATACCTCGCCGTCTACGATGCCGCGCACCATGAAGTCAGCCTGTCGCATGTCTCCGGCGAGCGTGCTTCCGGCAAGGACTTCGAACTGTGGATGATCGAAGGCAAGAACGCGCCGGTCTCGATGGGTGTCATCCCGAGCGGAGCGACCGCGCATATCGTCGTCTCGCCGGCGGCGCAGCAGAAGCTGGCGCAAGGCGCGGTGTTGGCCGTCAGCCTCGAACCATCAGGCGGTTCGCCAACTGGGCAGCCGACCGGACCGGTAGTTGCCGCGGGCGATTTGAAGAGCATCTAGCCCGACCGTTCGCGCTTGTGACCATGGTATTGGCGATAGCAAGTCTATCCTTCATCACGCACGTCTAAAGTGCCGCCAAGCCGGCAAACTACAGCTTGGACAATTTCTTCCTCGCGCTCAGATAAATTCAAAAACGAAAAATATACTGAAACTCCGGCGTTTGTGTTCCGTATCTCCTCGCGTCCCCAAAAATGGGAAGAGAAAACCCGAGGAGTTCTACATCATGCGTAAATTCGCCACCCTTTTGCTTGCCGGTACGATCGCCGTTTCCGCGCTTGCCACCGCCGCCTATGCCGAAAACCCGATGGTCGGCGGCGCCGCCATGTTTGCCAACAAGACCATCGTCGAAAACGCCGTCAATTCGAAGGACCACACGACGCTGGTCGCGGCCGTCAAGGCTGCCGGCCTGGTCGAAACCCTGCAGGGCGCCGGTCCGTTCACCGTTTTCGCGCCGACCAACGAAGCCTTTGCCGCCCTGCCGGCCGGCACGGTCGACACGCTGCTCAAGCCCGAGAACAAGGACAAGCTCGCCAAGATCCTGACCTGCCATGTCATCGGCGCCAAGGCGATGGGCGCCGACGTGGCCGCGATGGCCAAGGCCGAAGGCGGCACCCACAAGGTCAAGACCGCCGGCGGCTGCGAGCTGTCGCTCAAGGCCGATGGCGGCAAGGTCACCGTCACCGACGAGAACGGCAATGTCGCCAATGTGACGATCGCCGATGTCGAGCAGTCCAACGGCGTCATCCACGTCATCGACAAGGTCCTGCTCCCGAAGATGTGATCGGCCCGAAAATGTAACAAAGGGCTTGCCGCGGCGAACCTGCAGCAAGAGCCCTCCGTCGATTGCATCGTCTCGCTCCCGGACCTGCAAGCGACACGCGTGCTCCGCGCCGCCCACGGATCCACCCGTGGAATGGCGCGGAGTTCGTCGAGGGCAACCGTCACCGGCTTTTGACTTTCGCGTGGCGGCATAGTTTGGCAAAATAGACAATCGGAGGAACTGGTCATGAACCGTCGCGACTTTCTTTTGAGCGGCGTCGCTGCCGTTGGTGTCGTCGGGGCCGCAGCCACCTTGCTGCGCATGGGCAGCCCGCAGGCAGCTCAAGCCGCCGAGAAGTTCGAGGTCACCAAGACCGACGACGAATGGAAGGCCATCCTGTCGCCGGCCGCCTTCGACGTGCTGCGCAAGGAAGGCACCGAATATCCGGGCACCAGCCCGCTGCTCAACGAGCACCGCAAGGGCATCTTCGCCTGTGCCGGCTGCGATCTGCCGGTCTATCCCTCGGAGACGAAATTCGATTCCGGCACCGGCTGGCCGAGCTTCTGGCAGGAGATAGCCAATGGTATCGGCAAGACCGAGGACCGGTCGCTGGGCATGACCCGCACCGAGGTGCATTGCCGCCGCTGCGGCGGCCATCTCGGCCATGTCTTCGACGACGGCCCGGCGCCGACCGGCCTGCGCCATTGCATCAACGGCGTGGCGCTGAGCTTCAAGCCCGCCACGGCCTGACGAACTCTGCTTCAAACGAAAAACTCCGGGCTTTGCGGCCCGGAGTTTTTCGCGCGGTCAGAGCCTTTCGGGCGTGGACTGGAGGAGCTTCCCGAAACCGCTGCCCACGTAGGGTATTTTTGTTTAGTGCCCGCCGCCTCCGCCGCCACCGGGCGCGGCAGGCTTGTTGATCAGCATGGTGAACAGGCCAAGCGTCGCGAACAGCACCGTCAGCATGTAGAACACGTCCATGAAGGACAGCAGCGCCGCCTGCTGCTGGACCATGCCCGACAGCTTGGAGATCGCGGCACTCGCCGCATCGAGACCGGTGGTCTGCTCGAAATTGAGCGTCATGTTTTGCAGCTTCTGCTGGGCCGCCGCACTGCCCCACTGCACGTGCTCCGACAGCCTTGCGTAGTGGAAGGCGTTGCGATCGATCAGCACGGTGTTGATGAGAGCAAGGCCGACGGCACCACCGAGGTTGCGCGTCAGGTTGAACAGGCCGGACGCATTCTTCAGCCGGTCGGGCGGCAAGGTGCCGAGCGCGATGTTGTTGATCGGCACCATGCACAGCATCATCGAACAGCCGCGCAGGATCTGCGGGATAAGCAGCTCATAGAAATCCCAGTCGGCGGTCAGGTGCGTCATCCACCACGTGCCGGTGGCGAAGCCGAAGAAGCCGATCATCATCATCAGCCGCAAATCCATCTTGCTCGACAGGATGCCGGAGATCGGCGCGGTGACGAACATGGCCAGGCCGCTGACGAACAGCGCCTCACCGATCATCATCGAATCGTAGCCGCGGATGCGGCCGAGGAAGACCGGATAGAGATAGGTCAGGCCGTAGAGGCCGATGCCGATGACGAACGAGAACAGCGAGCCGAAGGCGAAGTTGATGTTGCTGAAGGCCCTGAGGTCGACGATCGGCTCCTCGGCGGTGAAGACACGCCAGAAGAAGACCACCGCGCCGATGGTCATGATTATGGCGCAGATGAACACGGCATGATCCTGCAGCCAGTCATTGTTGGGGCCTTCCTCAAGCACATATTCCATGCAGCCGAGGAACGCCGCCATGCCGGCAAGACCCCACCAGTCGAACTTGCTGAACAGCTTGAGATTGGGCTTGTCGAAGTCGATCAGCGACCAGGCGGCGGTCGCCACCAGAATGCCGGGCACGACATTGACCAGGAACAGCCAGTGCCATGAAAAGGCATGGCTGATATAGCCGCCGACGGTCGGGCCGATGGTCGGCGCCAGCGTCGCCACCAGGCCGATCATCGGCGAGACGATGGCGCGGCGCGAGGGCGGGAAGATGGTGAAGGCCGCGGCAAAGACACTCGGGATCATGCCACCGCCGATGAAACCCTGCACGGCGCGGTAGACGATCATCTGGTCGATGTTGGTGGCGGTCGCGGCGAGCGCGCTGGCGGCGGTGAAGCCGGCCGCCGCGATGGTGAACAGCACGCGCGTCGAGAGCATGCGGCTGAGGAAGCCCGACAGCGGGATCATGACCACCTCGGCGATCAGATAGGCCGTCTGCACCCACGGAATTTCATCGGAGCTGGCGCTCAAGCCCGCCTGGATCTCGGCCAGCGAGGCGGAGACGATCTGGATGTCCAGGATCGCCATGAACATGCCGAACACCATCGCCAGGAAGGCAATGATGCGGCGTGTGGAAATGGTGTCAGGGACGGACGGCCGTGCCGGCGGCGATCCTGCGGTGATTGTTGCGGTTGCCATTGCATGGGCCTCCTTGAGGCAGGCCGGGCGGCTCAGTGCTTAATCAGCCCCCGAGCCGCCCTCCGAAAAGCGCCTAGTTGGTCGTCGCGGCAGGTGCGGTGCGGCTGTCGACGTTGACGACGACGCTCAAGCCAGCGCGCAGCTTGCCGGTCTTCAGGGCATCGGCCGGAACGTCGATGCGGACCGGGACGCGCTGCACGACCTTGGTGAAGTTGCCGGTGGCATTTTCCGGCGGCAACAGCGAGAAGACCGCGCCTGAGGCCGGAGCGAGCGACGAAACGGTTCCCTGGATGGGCTGGCCGTCGATGGCGTCGACCGAGATGTTGACCTTTTCGCCGGGAACCAGCCGGGCAAGCTGGGTCTCCTTGAAGTTGGCGACGATGTAAAGCTTGTCCATCGGCACGACGACGGCAAGCTTCTGGCCGGGGCTGACGAGGTCGCCCTGCTCGACGGAACGGTTGCCGACGACGCCGTCATAGGGCGCCTTGAGCACGGTGAAGGAAAGATCGCGCGCGGCCTTGTCGCGGCTGAGCTGCAAGGAGGCGAGCGTGCTCGCCGACTCGGCGCGCTGCGCTTCGAGCACACCGATATTGGCCTGTGCGGCGGCGATCTGCGCGTCGGCACCGACCAGCGCGGCATTGGCCTGGTCGAGCGCGGTCTGGGCGTCGTCCAATTGCGCCTGCGTGCCGACATGGGTCTTGACCAGCTGCGCGGCGCGCTGCTGGGCACGGGCGGCATTGCCGGCCGCGGCCTGATCGGCGACCTTCTGCGCCTGCGCCTGCTGCAGGGAAGCCTGCGCGGCCTTGGTCTGCGCGTCGATACGGTCGAGCGTCTTCGACAGCGTGGCGATCTGGGCGTCAGCCTGGGCGACAGCTATTTTGTAGTCGCCGTCATCGATCGTCAGCAGCGGGTCGCCGGCCTTGACCAGCTGGTTCTCGCTCACCTTGACCTGATCGACATAGCCGGAAATCTTCGGCGAGACGAACGCCATGTCGGCCTGGACGTAAGCGTCGTCGGTCGAGATCATGAAACGGCCGGTCGTCCAATAGTCATAGCCATACCAGGCGCCGGCTCCGAGCAGGGCAACGCCGATGATCGGCAGCAGGACGGAGCGCGCCGAACGCTTTTTCTTTGCGGGGGCTTCCGGCGGCGGCGCGGCGGCCGGCTGGACAGGAATTTCCGGTGCTTCCGTCGCCGGCGCAACCTTGGCGCTGGGGAACGGACGGACTTCGGCGGTGGATGGCGCGTTTGAGGACATGACATCTCTCTAGGAAAGATTATAATAGACTGAACCGTTCGGTTCGATGGACGTTGACATAGCGCGTAAAGAGGACCATATCAAGAGGCAATCGAACCGCTTGGTTCGAATTATTTTCGAGGTGTGACTTTTATGGCCGACACAACGCCCGACGCCGAAAACGACAAATGCGAGGATCTGCTGGACAGCCTGCGCCGCGGCCGCCCGGCCGCCGGACAGGACCCGGTCAAGCGCAGCCAGATCATCGACGGCGCCCGCCGCGTTTTCATCGACAAGGGCTTCGAGGCCGCCTCGATGAACGACATCACGCGCGAAGCCGGCGTGTCGAAGGGCACCATCTATGTATACTTCGCCAATAAGGAAGAGCTGTTCGAGGCGCTGATCGAGGAAGAGCGCGGCAGCATATTCAAGAACATGTACGACTTGCTCGACCGTTCCGACGATCTGCGCCAGACGCTGGTGAAGTTCGGCAAGGTGCTGTCGATGAAGATCACCTCGGCCAGGGTCATCCAGGCGCAGCGCACCGTGATCGGCGCCTCCGACAGGATACCCGACATGGGCGCGCGGTTTTACGAGCGCGGCCCCAAACGCGGCCATGACAGGATGGTGGCCTTCTTGAACGCCGCCATCGAGCGCGGCCTGCTGCGCATCGACGACGTCGACCTTGCCGCCTATCAGTTCACCGATCTTTGCCTTGCCGGTCTTTTCCGGCAGTGCATCTTCGCCTATCGCGTCAAGGCGCCGAGCCAGGAGGAGATCGAGCACATCGTCCGGTCGGGCGTCGATATGTTCCTGAAGGCCTACGGCACCGCAAGCCTGGCCGAGGAAGAACGCCACCAGATGATTGCCCTCGAGGCAAAGTCCTGACGGGAAACCGCGTCACCCGCCATTGGCGGCAAGCACGATGGCGGCCTGCAATTCCTCGAGACCCTCACCCTTTTCCGATGACGTCGCCAGCACGAACGGAAACGCCGCCGGCCGCTTCTTGATCTTTGCCAGCGTCTCCTCGATCAGCCTGGGCACGCCAGCGACCTTGATCTTGTCGGTCTTGGTCAGCACGATCTGGTAGGACACCGCCGCCTTGTCGAGCAGCGACAGCACTTCGTCGTCCTTGGCCTTGATGCCGTGGCGGGCGTCGATCAGCACATAGACGCGCTTCAGCGTGACGCGGCCCTTGAGATAGTCGAAGACCAGCTTCGTCCACTCGTCGACCTTCTCCTTGGGCGCGGTGGCGTAGCCGTAGCCCGGCATGTCGACCAGCGCCAGCGGCGGCAGGTCGGCGCCCTCGCCCGAAAATCCGTCCGGCACGAAATAGTTGAGTTCCTGCGTGCGGCCCGGCGTGTTGGAGGTGCGAGCCAGCCCCTTCTGGTTGACGAGCGCGTTGATCAGCGACGACTTGCCGACATTGGAGCGGCCGGCAAAGGCGATTTCCGGCGGCCCTTCCGGCGGCAGGAACTTCATGGCCGGCACGCCGCGGATGAAGATCCAGCCGCGCGTGAAAAGTTCGGTGCCGATCGTGGTGCTGTTCAAAGCGTTCAAGCTGCTGCCTCCAGAAGAGAAATATCGGCACCCCTGATGGCGTCGAGGTTGCGGCCGATCTTGTCGACCGGCCAGTCCCACCATGCCACCGCCAGCAGCCGCCGGATCGTCCTGTCATCGAACCGCATCTTCACCACCTTGGCCGCGTTGCCGGCGACGATGGCGTAGGGTGGCACATCGTGCGTCACCACGGACTTCGCCGCAATGATGGCGCCATGGCCGACTTGCACGCCCGGCAGGATCACCGCCTCCATGCCGATCCAGACGTCGCTGCCGACCACGGTGTCGCCGCGCACTTCCTTCGACCATGTCGCCGGATCAAAACCGTTTTCCCAGCCATGGCCGAAGATGTTGAACGGATAGGTCGAAAAGCCGGACATGGCATGGTTGGCGCCGTTCATGATAAAGCGCGCGCCTTCGGCGATGGCGCAGAACTTGCCGATGATCAGCTTGTCGCCAATGAAAGGATAATGGTGCAGCACGCATTTGTCGGCGAATTTGTCCGGCCCATCGGGGTCGTCATAGTAGGTGAAGTCGCCGATCTCGATGTTCGGCACGCTCACCAGCGGCTTCAGGAAGCCGACGCGCGTATGCATCGGGATCGGGTGCTTGATGCCGGGGTTGGGTCCGTCCATGTCGAGATCCGTCGAGGAAGTGATTGGTCGGCGGCGCATCCGGACTGCGGGGTGCGCCTTGTCAAAATAACGTGATCCGCCCTATAGCATCAATCGGCCGAGAGCGAGCCTTCCTTGGTCGCGACGTTCATTTGTTGCCGCGGCAGATCACGATCGGATTGGACAGCGCGCTGTCGAAACCGCTGCCCTGGTAGACGGCGATATTCGATGCTCCCGGCGGCAGCAGAAACGTCCCTTCGACGACTTTCTGATCGCCCGCCATCGTGTGGAGAGCCCAGCTAAACGTGCAGAATTGCGGCGGTGCCTTGGGTTCGACGTGGCTGCAATTCAACTGCGCGCCCCCCAGCATGGCGGCGCCGCCGCAGCTGACCGCTTCCTTTGCAACCGCGATGCCGGGGCACACCAGGAGGCCCGTGACAGCCGCGATCTTGATCCAATTCATTCGTCAAATCCTTGCCGGCAAATTCCCACCGCCAAGCGCCTCCTCGCTGTCGTGGCCCATGCAATTTTTCCTTTTCGCGGCTTAACCCGTCTTGTGCATCGGGTCCAGCAGGATTATGTGCATGATGATAATAAGCATGCTCACGAAAAGTTGCTCGTAGACCCGAATTTCTCCCCATGCCAATCTCGCCCAATATCAGCTTCGTGCTGCACGATGTTGCGCGCCTGCTTCGAAAGCGGTTCGAGCAGCGTTCGCGGTCGTCGGGGCTGACCCGGGCGCAATGGCAGGTGCTGGCTTATCTGTCGCTGCATGAAGGCATTCACCAGAACAAGCTCGCCGACCTCATCGAGATCGTGCCGATCACGCTTGCCCGGCTGCTCGACAAGATGGAGGCGCGCGGTTTCATCGAGCGCCGGCCCAACCCCGCCGACCGCCGGGCATGGCTGCTCTATCTTACCCCTCTGGCCCATCCGCTGCTCGAGATCATGCGGGCCAATGGCCAGAAGACGCGTGACGAGGCCTTCGACGGGCTTTCGCCGGATGCACAGCAGCAACTGCTGCAAACCCTAAGCTTGATCAAATCCAATCTGCTCGCGGCTTGCACCCAGCCTGCCGTCGACCGGGAGAAAATACATGGCTGAAAAACACATGGCTGAATCGACCGCACCCAAGAAGCCTGCCGAAGGCGAGCCTTCCACCGATCGCTCACGCGACCAGATCATCCAGCTGGACAGCGAACGCGAGCAGAGGCGAGCCAATGTCGTCATCGAGAATGACGAGCTGGAAGTGTCCGTGGCTCCGGAACCGGCAACCCTGGAGGCTCCGGCCAAGGAGCCGCAACCCCGGCAAGCGCCCGCCGCCGTGGCGCCACCGGCCCCGGCCCCGACAAGGCCCAAGCGCGGCCTGACGCGGCCGATCCTGTTTGGCTTACTTCCCGTCGCGCTGGTCGTCGGCGGCTATTACTACGTCACCGGCGGCCAGGTGATGACGACCGACAACGCCTACATCCAGGCCCAGTCGCTCGGCGTGTCCACCGACGTTTCCGGCACGGTGCAGGAGATATACGTCCACGAGAACCAGGCGGTGAAGAAGGGCGACGTGCTCTTCCGCCTGAGGCCGGCCTCCTTCGAGACCGCTCTTGCCGCCGCCCAGGCCCAGCTCGGGACCGTGCGCAACCAGGTGCTGACCCTGCAGGCAAGCTACCAGCAATCGCTGTCGCAGATCGAGCAGGCGCAGGCCGACATTCCGTACTACGAGTCCGCCTTCCAGCGCCAACAGGATCTGCTCAAGACCTCGACCGCCTCCAAGGCAAGTTTCGACAGCGCCCAGCACGACCTAGTCGCCGCGCGCCAGAAAGTGTCCGTCGCCAAGGCGCAGGCACAGGCGACGCTTGCCCAGCTTGGCGGCGACGCCAACCAGCCCGTGGAGAAGAACCCCTTCTATCTGCAGGCCCAGTCGGGCGTGGACGACGCCCAGCGCAACCTCGCCGATTCCGTCGTCAAGGCGCCGTTCGACGGTGTCGTCACCAATGTCGACGCGCTGCAGGTCGGAAAGTACCTGCCGGCTTCGCAGCCGGCCTTCAGCCTGATTTCGCAGACGGACCTGTGGATCGAGGCGGAGCCGAAGGAGACCGAGCTGACCTATGTGCGGCCGGGACAGACGGCGACGATCAGCGTCGACACCTATCCGGGCGCCGTATGGCACGGCACGGTGGCCTCGATCAGCCCCGCCTCGTCGTCGAGCTTCTCGCTGCTGCCGGCGCAGAACACCACCGGCAACTGGGTCAAGGTCGTGCAGCGCATCCCGATGCGCGTGACGGTGGACGATTCCCAGGGCAAGCCGCCGCTGCGTGGCGGAATGAGCGTCGTGGTCGGCATCGACACAGGCCATGCGCGCGGGCTGCCGGACTTCGTCACCGACCTCATCGGCCGGTTCGGACAAAAATCATGACCAGCGCGTCCGCGACAGGTGCCACAGCGGTGGTCGCCAATCGCGGCGCCATCACCGCCTGCGTGATCCTGGCCGTCATCATGCAGGCGCTGGACACGACCATCGCCAACGTCGCGCTGCCCTATATACAGGGCAGCGTTTCGGCGAGCGCCGACCAGATCAACTGGGTGCTAACCTCCTACATCGTGGCGGCCGCCGTGATGACGCCGCCCTCGGGCTACCTTGCCAACCGCTTCGGCCGCAAGCGCATCCTTTTGACCTCGATCACCGGCTTCGTGGTCGCCTCGGTGCTGTGCGGCTTCGCGCAGTCGCTGCCGCAGATCGTTGGCTTCCGCCTGCTGCAGGGCCTGTTCGGCGCGGCGCTGGTGCCGCTGTCGCAGAGCATCCTGCTCGACATCTACAGCGTCGAGGAGCGCGGCTCGGCGATGGCGCTGTTCGGCGTCTCGGTGATGGTCGGACCGGTTCTGGGGCCGGTCATCGGCGGCTGGCTGACCGAGAATGTTTCCTGGCGCTGGGTGTTCTACATCAACGTGCCGATCGGTGCGCTGGCTTTCGCGGGCGTGTCGATGTTCGTCCAGGAAACCAAGCTGGACATCAAGGCCAGGCTGGACTGGCTGGGCTTCGGCATGCTCAGCGTAACCATTGCCGCGCTGCAGATGTTTCTCGATCGCGGCGAGCAGCTCAACTGGTTCTCGTCATCCGAGATCATCGTCGAGGCGTTGATCTGCGCGTCGGCCTTCTACATCTTCCTCGTCCACACCTTCACCGCCAAAAACACCTTCGTGAACCCGCGGCTGTTCCTCGACAGGAATTTCGCCGTCGGCATGATCTTCATCTTCATCATCGGCATCACCTACCTGGCCTCGCTGGCGCTGATGACGCCCTATCTGCAGACGCTGATGGGCTATCCGGTGGTGACCGCCGGCATCGTCATGGGGCCGCGTGGCCTCGGCACCATGGCGTGCATGTTCCTGGTCGGCAAACTGATTGGCAAGGTCGATACGCGCTGGCTGCTGCTGATCGGCCTGCTGATCACCGCCTGGGCGATGTACGACATGACCGGCTGGACGCCCGACGTCTCGCAATGGACAATCGTCAGCACCGGGTTCGTCCAGGGCGCCGGGCTTGGCTTCCTGTTCGTGCCGCTGACCACCATCACCTTTGCCACGCTGGCGCCGGAGCGGCGCGCGGAAGGCACGGGCTTGTACAATTTGTCGCGAAACATCGGTTCCAGCGTCGGCATCTCGGTGGTCACCGCGCTCTTGACGCAGAACGTGCAGATCAACCACGCCAACATCGCCACCTATGTGACGCCCTTCAACCAGGCGTTCGGCAATCCGGCGATCTTCCAGGCGATGAACCCCTACAGCGCGGCCGGCCGCGCGGCGCTGGACGGCGTGGTGACGCTGCAGGCGACGATCATCAGCTATATGAACGACTTCAAGCTGATGATGATCCTGTCGCTTGCCGCCATCCCGCTGGTTCTCCTGCTGCGCAAGCCCGCGACACCGGCCAAGGTCGACCACAGCGCCGTCATGGAGTGATCTTTTTTGCGGCGGAGGATTCCGGGAGAAGCCGGACCGGATAGCTGCCCGACGCGCGCTAGAGCATTTCACCGTTTCACGGAAACGGCGAACCGCTCTATCTCTTTGTTTTTACGCAATTCCCAAGGGAAAGCGCTACGCGCTTTTCCCGGGAAAACCGTGTCACACTTTTCCTGGAATTGCTCTTAAAAGAAACCGGAGCCCTGCGAGGGACTGCAGGACCCCGGCCCATTGCCGATATGGCTTCCCAATAAACATGGCACCTCGTCATGAGGTGGGGGCGGCAGGCCCGAGAAAGCCCCAACGGACCTGCCTGATCCCCTTTGCCGGAAGCCGTTACTTCGGCAACAGCACCTTGTTGACGACATCAATGACGCCGTTCGACTGGTTGACGTCGGCGATCGTCACCTTGGCCTCCCCGCCGGACTCATCCATGATGTAGAGCTTGCCCTTCTTGACCTCGGCGGTGAGCGTGTCGCCCGAGACGGTCTTCATCTCATATTTGCCGCCCATCGCCTTGGCCTTGGCCATCATGTCCTTGCCGGAGATCTTGCCGGCCACGACATGCGCGGTGAGCACCTTGGTGAGTTGGTCCTTGTTCTCGGGCTTGAGCAGCGTTTCGACCGTGCCGGCCGGCAGCGCGGCGAAGGCTTCGTTGGTGGGCGCGAAGACGGTGAATGGGCCGGCGCCCTGCAGCGTGTCGACAAGGCCGGCCGCTTTGACGGCGGCGACCAGAGTGGTGTGATCCTTCGAGTTGACGGCGTTCTCGACGATGTTCTTGGTGGCGTACATCGGCGCGCCGCCGACTGTCGGGTTCTTGGCATAGGCCGGGGCGGCAATTGCCGCGCCAGCGACGAGTGCGGAAAGGGCGATGATCCTGAATGAGGGCAAGCGCATGTGGTCTTCCTCCGGGTGAGGGCTGATCGGAATTGATAGCCTTTGGAAATGCACACGCAGTCACGCCCCGCGACCGCTTGCAGTTTCGCCGATCACGGGAACGTGAACAGATATTCACCCAAAGAAAAAGCCCGGACGAACCGGGCTTTTCGAGAAGAGATCTTCTATTCAGCCTTTTGTAGGAAGATGGCCGGCTACTCAGCCGGCGACGGTTTCTTCCGGAACAGCGCGACCAGATTGTCCCACAGCTCGATCTTGGCACCCTGGCGCTTCATGATCAGGCCCTGCTGGAGGATCGACAGCGTGTTGTTCCAGGCCCAGTAGATGACGAGACCCGCCGGGAAACCCGCCATCATGAAGGTGAAGATGACCGGCATCCAGGTAAAGATCGCGGCCTGCGTCGGATCCGGCGGCGTCGGGTTCATGCGCATCTGCAGGAACATGGTGACGCCCATGATCAGCGGCCAGACGCCGATCATCAGCATGTGCGGCAGCGTGACCGGCACGAGGCCGAACAGGTTGAAGATCGAGGTCGGATCGGGTGCGGCCAAATCCTGGATCCAGCCGAAGAACGGCGCGTGGCGCATCTCGATGGTGATGTAGAGCACCTTGTAGAGCGAGAAGAAGACCGGGATCTGCAGCGCCACCGGCCAGCAGCCGGCGAGCGGATTGATCTTCTCGGTCTTGTACAGCTCCATCATAGCCTGCTGCTGCTTCATCTTGTCGTCCGCGTATTTCTCGCGGATCTCGAGCATCTTGGGCTGCACCTTCTTCATGTTCGCCATCGACGCGTAGGACTTGTTGGCAAGCGGGAAAAACAGCGCCTTGACGATGACGGTGGTGGCGAGGATCGCCAGGCCGAAATTGCCGAAGAATTTGTAGAGCGTGTCGATCAGCCAGAACATCGGCTTGGTGATGAAATAGAACCAGCCCCAGTCGATCACCAGGTTGAACTGGCGAATGTGACGGTCCGCCTCGTAGGCGTTAATCTTGGCCACTTCCTTGGCGCCGGCGAAGATCTCCGTCTCGACCGTCGCGGACTGGCCGGCATCGACATTGATTGCATCGGTGAGGAAGTCGGACTGGTAGCGGTGCCGGCCATCCTCGAAAAAGGCGTAGCGTGGCTGGAACGGCTGCTTCTCGGTCGGCACCAGCGTGACGGCCCAGTATTTGTCGGTGATGCCGAGCCAGCCATCGGTCGACTTGCCCGGAGTGACCTGCTTTTCGGATTCGATCTTGGCGTATTTGTATTCAGCCAGGCCCTCGGTGCCGGTCACGCCGATCAGGCCCTCATGCAGCACGTAGGTGCTGGCGACGGCCGGCTTGTCGTAGCGCGTGACGCGGCCGTAATTGAACAGCGAAACCGCGCTGGCGCCGGAATTCTGCACCGTGTCCGTGACCGTGAACATGTAGTTGGCGTCGACCGAGAAGACGCGCTTGAAGGTCAGGCCCTTGTCGTTGGTGTAGGTAAGCGTCACCGGCGTCGACGGGCTCAGCGTCGGATTGCCTTCCACGCTCCACACCGTGTCCGAACCCGGCACCGCGCCGGTCTTGTCGTTGCCGACGAAGCCTATCTCGGCGAAATAGCCGGTCGGCAGCGCCTGCGGGTTGAGCAGTTCGATCTCGGGCGAATTCTTGTCGACGGTCTCGGTGTAGTGCTTGAGCTTGAGGTCGTCGAGGCGTGCGCCGGTCAGGTTGATCGAGCCTTCGAGGCTCGGCGTGTCGATCTTGACGCGCTTCGAAGCGGCCAGCGCCTGATCGCGGCCGGCCGCGGTGACGGCGTCGCCGCCGGGCGCGTTTGGAATGGTGCCTGGGGCCGGCGCCGGTGTCGCAGCGCCTGGATTGGCGGCCTCGGCCGCCTTCTTCTGCTCCTCCACGCGCTGCTGCTCGATCTTGGCGGCCTCGCGCTGCTGCTCGACGCGCGGGTTCATGTAGAAAACCTGCCACAAAGTCAGGATCAGCACCGACAGCGCGATGGTGATGAAGAAGTTCCGGTTGTTTTCCATCGAGAGCCCTTGGCCTATCGTGTTCCGCGAAGTCGGCGGGAGAGTTCGGCCTTCAACTGGCCGAACGGGGCGCGCAGCGCATCGTCGCGCCCGACGATGACATAATCATTGCCGGGCATCATGTCATCTGCGGCATGGACGCGGACGGCTTCTTTCAGCCGCCGCCTGACGCGGTTGCGCACAACAGCGTTGCCGACCTTCTTGGTGACGGTGAAGCCGACACGCGGCACGCCGCCGTCTCCGCGGTCGAGGACCTCGACGAGGAAAAACCGCCCGCGGCGCTTTTCACCACGGCGGACGGCCAGGAATTCCGCGCGTTTCAGAAGCCGCTTGGGATTGACCCCCACTGGCTTGCCGGTTGCGGGCAACGATCTCGTCTCGCTTAGGCGCTGAGCCGCTTGCGGCCGCGGTTGCGGCGAGCTGCGACGACGCCACGACCACCCTTGGTGGCCATGCGGGCACGAAAGCCGTGCCGACGTTTGCGGACGAGTTTGGACGGTTGGTAGGTACGCTTCATTTGTTTTAATACCGCGGGGTGCGGCCCTTCTTGATTCTGTCACTCTGTAACAGGAGCTTTGCCGGGCCGGCTTTGGCGCGATCGAAACCGCGCCGGGACGAATGGCCCGAGCGTGAGCGGGCTTATAGAAAGAAGGGTTTTGGAAGTCAATCCAGGTCGCCGCGCCAAGGACGCGAGCTTTATGACGGCGATTTAATGTTCCGACCAAAGGATAAAATTGGCAAAAATGCCTTAATCGCCTAATCTTGGCCGATCAAGTGATTGTGAAGACAGGGTTACATGAGCGAAGCCACGCAAGCGGGAGAAGGGACCGGAACAGCGCCAGCCGCCGTCCGCACGGTTCCTTTGTCGCGCGGCCTGTCGACGAAACTGCTGCTTTTGACCATCGTTTTCGTGCTGCTGGCCGAAGTGCTCATCTTCCTGCCCTGGATCGCCAGCTACCGGCTGAACTGGCTCAAGGAGCGGCTGAGCACGGCCGCGGCCGTCTCGATCGTGCTGGTGCAAGGCGAGTCGACCTCGCTGTCGCGTACGGCCCAGAACGACGTGCTGATGGCGATCGGCGCCAAGGCGATCGCGGTGCGCGATGGCGGCGTCTCGCGGCTCCTGGTGGTGGCCGACATGCCGCCGCAGGTGGACGAGCACATCGACCTCGCCAGCGTCGGCATGGTCAAGGGTATGACCGGCGCGCTGGACACGCTGTTCTTCGGCGGCGACCGGATGCTTCGCGTTTTCGGACCGGTCGGCGACAGCGACAAGGAATTCGAGCTGATCATGCCGGACTACAGCCTGCGCCACGCGATGCTGAGATATTCGCGCAATGTCGCTTTCGTCTCGCTGCTGATCTCGCTGTTCACGGCCATGCTGGTCTACGCCGCCATCGACCTGATCATGATCGGGCCGATCCGCACCATGACGCGCTCGATGCTGTCCTTCTCCGAGGCTCCGGACGATCCCGGGCGCATCATCCGCCCCGCCGCCCGCGCCGATGAGATCGGCGTTGCCGAACGCGAACTGTCGCAGATGCAGGAGCGGCTGCAAAAGATGCTCTCCGAGCAGAAGCACCTTGCCGATCTCGGCCTTGCCGTGTCGAAGATCAACCATGACATGCGCAACATCCTGGCTTCGGCGCAGCTGATGTCGGATCGCCTGCGCCAGGTCAGGGACCCGACCGTGCAGGCCTTCGCGCCGAAGCTTTTGCGCGCGCTCGACCGTGCCGTCTCCTATTCCGAAGGCGTTCTGGCCTATGGCCGCACGCAGGAGCCGCCGCCTTCGCGGCGCAGGGTGCGGCTGTACCAGCTGGTCGAGGACGTGCACGGCCTGCTCGACATCGGACAGGGCATCGAGTTCATCAACGCCGTCGAGACGGCGTTCGAGGTGGATGCCGATTCCGACCAGTTGTTCCGGGTGCTCACCAATCTTTGCCGCAACTCGGTGCAGGCGATGGCGGCGGACACCGAGAGCGCGGTGGTGCGCCGGCTGGCGGTCTCGGCCGAACGGATGGGCAGCGTCAGCCGCATCGTCGTCACCGACACCGGCCCCGGCCTGCCGGCTAAGGCGCGCGAGAACCTGTTCGCGGCGTTCCGCGGCTCGGCGCGCAGCGGCGGCACCGGGCTCGGCCTGGCCATCGCGCACGAACTGATCCGTGCGCATGGCGGCACGGTGGAACTGGTGGAGTCGATCGGCGGACGCACGACATTCTCGGTCACCATCCCCGACCAGCCGGTGCGGCTCGACCAGGCCCGCGGCAGCCTGCGCCGCCCGGCCTGAGGTCTTCCGCACTGCTTCCTCGGGGGGCGCTTGCCTTTCGGCCTTTCCCTGATCTTCCCCGAGACTTTCCGTCCAGCCTGGAATCGCGCCGGCTTCGCGGCTGCCTCGAGCGTCGGGATCCGAGCCGCCATCGCCAGATGACATGCCTGCGACAAAACTTTTGCCGGATCGACTTGCTTTTCGTAAATTCAGTCGCTAGGGAACTGCACACATTCGCGGCCGGTCCTCAGGATCGGATCGCTGGGTCGTTGAAAACACGGCCTGATGCGCGCCCGTAGCTCAGCTGGATAGAGCACCAGACTACGAATCTGGGGGTCAGGAGTTCGAATCTCTTCGGGCGCGCCATTCCAAACAGCTGAATCATTCAGTCGACTTATCAGGTGTGCGGTTACCGGCTTGATTTCAGATTCAGCCGATTTTGAACCGACGGCGGTTTCGCTGTCCAAAAAAACGGCATGGCCGAAGCGATCTGTGACTTACGGTTAGCCCCCGTCAGCTCACCTCGATGACGGTCATCAGTCCGCCGCCGCCCTTGTCCTCGACATTGTTGTTCGTCGTGTGGTGCGGGATATGGCAATGAATCAACCATTTGCCGGGGCGTTGCGCCCTCCAGACCACGTCGTAGCGCTGGCCGGGCCCGACATTGATGGTATCGGCAAGGAAGCGTGCGGCGGGAGGGATAGTCTCGCCGTCCCGGGCGACCACCTCGAACGGTCCACCATGGATGTGCATGGGGTGGATGAAGCCGTTGTTGGTGCCGATGAAACGCACCTTGAGCGTCTCGCCGACCTTCATGCGGATCGTGTCGGTCGCAGGGTACGCCTTGCCGTTGATGGTGAAGAAGTTGGGCATGCCGCCATCCATCGGCATCGACGGATAGGTCAGCCCCTCCCGCACCAGCCACTCTTGGAGCTCGATGACATAGTCGTGGTCCGCCGCCACTTCGTCGCCGGGGTTGGCGGGATCGATGATCAGCGCGCCATAGAGGCCGAGCGCCTGGGTCCGGTCTGGCTTGGCATGCGGATGGTAGAAGTAGGTGCCATGCTGGGTGGCCGTGAACTCGTAGGAATAGCTCTGTCCGGGCTCGATCGGCTTCTGCGTGATCTCGGCCGGCCCGTCCATCTGGTTAGGCAGGATCAGCCCGTGCCAATGCACCGTGGTTTCCTCCGGCAGGCCGTTGGTGACGTTGATGCGGACGCGGTCACCCTGGCGAAGATGGATGCGCGGCCCCGGGATCTGACCGTTATAGGCATAGGCGTCGACCGCGACGTCCGGCAGGATCTGCCAGCGCACCACCGAGGGCCTGAGTTCGAATACTTTGACGCCGTTTTCCATGCGGAACGGCAGATCCTGGTCGCCCCTGGCAGCCAAGCCGTAGGAAGCGGTGACGAGCCGCGGCGAGGTCGCCGCCATATCGCGCATGGCGTCCGCCGGCGTGTCGCGATCCATGATCATGCCTTGCGGCATGATCACACCGCCGACATCGCGGGCCGACAGTGCCAGGTTCAGCCAGTTCGCCGGCGCGGCCATGCCAAGCGCCAACGCGATCGCCGACACCACGCCGAGCGCGGCAATTTGCGGAGTGGTGGCGTCCGAGCGCATGCCATGGCCGGCGCTGCCCTTGCCGGAAGCCGATTTGTGTCCCTTCTGGTGATGCTCGTGCCCGCCAGCCGCGCCCTGATTTGGGCGCTCGGTCATCAGGCCATGCTTCAGGCCGCGCGCGACCAGCCAGACATTGGCGGGATAGGCAAGCGCGAAGCCGGCGATGACGCCGATCGACATCACGCCCCAAAACAGCAGCTCCGTCGGCTCCATGGCGCGCATGTCACGGCCCATCATGAGGAAGCTCATGACCGGTGCCATGCCGGCCATCATGAAATTCATCGAGATGAATTCCGGCAGGAAGCTCTTCCTCACATTCTCCCAATAGCTGCCGCCCATCATCGACTTCATGAACAGCGACTGGAAGATGAACAGGCCGAAGGCAAAGCCGGCGAGATATTCGACGATGAGATCGAGCCACATCGGCAGGCCGAGTGCCGCCGTGATGACGGCGGCCAGAATGATGCCCGTGGCATCGCCGGCGACACAATGGATAGTCGAGCCGACACCCTGCTTCCAAAGCGTGCGGGTGAAGGCCTCGTGCTCGCCGGGTCGCGGCTCCTTGTCGGCCAGCACATAAAGCAGCAGGCCGAGCGGACCCATATAGAGCGTCACCAGGATGAAGCCCCATTTCATCACCACCGGCTCGGGATTGTTGCGGTACTGGTCGAAGCCGACATAGAGGGTCGAAGCCAGGGCGAGCGTGAACCAGGCGACAAGAAAATAGTCGATCGGTTGGATGAGCATGGTCGGGCTTCTCGCGCTTGTCGATGAAACGGCCGGTTGTATCAGCCATTGGGGTGAACGCGGCCGAAGCCATTGCGATCCATCGGCTGGAAATTCCAAACGCCGAACCGTCGATCGCGCTTGACCTTCCCGCCACTGGAACGTTTAGCGTCGGCAAGTCGTATGGTGAGGCCCTTTCCCCCGACATAGAGGAGCGAAAATGCATCGACGCGGTTTTCTGGCGGCAGGCCTGGCAACGGTCCTGGCGAGCCCGCGCGCGCTGGCGCAGATGAAAATGGACGACATGTCCACCATGCCCGGCATGAGCGGCCACAATATGGACGCGGTGACGCAAGGCGCCACCATGCTGCCGGAGGGCGAAGCGTTGCGTGCGCTGCCGCTGCTTGCAAACGAGGCGGCCCGGCCCAGCGTGTTCAAGGCGAAGCTGACGGCGGAGGCCACTATTGCGCGCTTCGCCGAGGGGCTGGAAACGCCCATCCTCGCTTATAACGGGATGAGCCCGGGGCCGCTGATCGAGGCTTTCGAGGGCGACCGGGTCGAGGTCAGCTTCGCCAACCGAATCAACAGCGAGGCAAGCACCGTCCACTGGCACGGCATGCCCGTGCCGGCCGACCAGGACGGCAATCCTATGGACCCGGTGGCCGCGGGCGCCGATCGCGTCTACGCCTTCGACCTGCCGGAAGGCAGCGCCGGCTCCTACTGGTATCACCCCCATCCGCATGGCAGGACGGCCGAACAGGTCTATCGCGGCCTGGCCGGCGCCTTCGTGGTCAAATCGAAAGCCGACCCTGTTCCGGCCGAATATGGTGACACGGTGCTGATGTTGACCGATCTGCGGCTGGCCGCCGACGGCTTGATACCCGGCAACACCATGACCGACCTGATGAACGGCCGCGTCGGCGACCAGGTGCTGGTCAATGGCCAGAGGAACCCGAGGCTTGCCGTTGCAAAGGGCGACAGGCGGCGCCTGCGCCTCTACAACGCCACCAATGCGCGCTTCCTGAAGCTCGCCTTCGAAGGCGCGGCGATGACAATCGTGGGAACGGATGGCGGGCTCATCGAGGCGCCGGTGGCGGTGGACGAGATCCTGCTCAGCCCGGGCGAGCGGATCGAGCTGGTCGTCGCCTTCGACAGGCCTGGTCCCGCTACCCTGGGCACGCTGGACTATGATCGCGGCTGGATGGGCGCGGGCCGCCCGGCCGATGCTGGTCTGATGCTGCTGACGGTCGATGTCTCGGAAACGCCGGGGGCGGCGATGCCGCCGCTGCCCGCGCGATTGCGGCCGATCGCTCCGCTTTCCGCCCCTGCTGTCAGCCGGCGTCTCGTCTTCACCGAAATCATGGCGACGAACGCGACCGGCATGGAGATGGGCTTCCTGATCAACGGCAAGACCTTCGACATGGCGCGCATCGATATCGTCGCAAAAGCCGGCGAGACGGAGCTGTGGGAAATCGTCAATCAGGCCGACATGGACCATCCGTTCCATGTCCACGGCACGCAGTTCCAGGTGATCGAGCATGAGCGCGACGGCAAGGTCTCCAAGCCACCCTTCGTTGCGTGGAAAGACACCGTCAACGTGGCGCGTGGCGAGACGGTGCGGCTTCTGTTGCGCCAGGAGCAGCCCGGCCGGCGCATGTATCACTGCCACATCCTCGAGCACGAGCAACTCGGCATGATGGGCGTGCTCGACGTGCGGGCATGAAGACCCGCATACCGGCCGGAGCCGCGACGCTGGCGCTTGCCGGCTGGATGGTTCTCTGCTCATCCATGGCGCCGGCCTCGAGCGATGCGACCGTGGCCGCCCGCCAGGCCTCCATGAAGGCGATGGCGGGGGCGGCAAGAACCATCGCCGAGATGTTCGACGGCAAGCGCGAGTATAATGCCGGCGGGTTCAAGGCGGCGGCCGATGCGCTCAGCGCCCACACCAGCCCTGCCCTGTTCGCCGAATTCCCGGCCGGCACGCTGGGCGCGCCGTCTGGCGCCAGGGTGGAGATCGACCAGGCGAGGCCGGAATTCGAAGCGCTCGCCCGCCACATCGGCAAGCTCGCCTCGGCACTCGCGGCCAAAGCCGACAAAGCCCCGGCCGAAATCAGCGATGACATGCGGATGGGAGCGGGTCTGCCGATGGATGGCGGCAGCCTGCTCGGCAAGCGGCCGGAATCCGAGCAAGCCGATGCGGCCAAGCTGCCGGCGGAACATTTGCTGCATCTCATCCTGCAGGATTGTTCGGGTTGCCATTCGAAATTCCGGCAGAAGAAATGAGAGTCGGCTCGATCCTCACCGCTCGAGGCGCCAAATCTTTTTCGATGGACTATATGTTCGGCGCTAGCGGCCACTGCTGTCCAGCTGTGCGCGACGGAAACGAGCGGAGCTGATTGAGCCATGACGTCCACCAACATCAAGCGCGCTTTAGTCACCGGCGCCGGAGCCGCCGACGGCATCGGCTTTGCCATTGCCCGGCAACTCGGCCATGCGGGCCATGCCGTGTTCCTGACCGGCGCCAGCGCACGCGTCCTCGATCGCGCGGCGGAGCTCCGCGCCGAGGGCATCGACGCCAACGCGGCGGTCGCCGATCTCACCAGCGCAGCGGAGGTCGAGCGGCTGCGGGCAACCGCCGGCGCGGTCGACATCCTGGTCAACAATGCCGGCATGGGCTCATTGGCATCGCCGTCGGTCGACAAAGCGTTTCTCGCCATGACCGAAGCCGACTGGGACCGAGGCATCGACGTCAGCCTGAAGACCGCCTTCCTGGTCACCCGCGCATTTCTGCCGGCGATGATCGAGGCGGGCTACGGGCGCATCGTCAATGTGGCGTCGGTCACCGGGCCGCTGGTGTCGTTCGAGGGCACATCTGCCTATTCCGCCGCCAAGGCCGGCATGGTCGGCCTGATGCGCACGCTAGCGCTCGAAGTGGCCAGAAGCGGCATCACGGTCAATGCCGTGGCTCCCGGCTGGATCGAAACCGGTGCGTCGAGCGAGATGGAGCGGATGGCGGCCCTGCAAACACCGCCAGCGCGGGCCGGAAGGCCCGATGAGGTTGCTGCGGCGGTCGCGTTCCTGGCATCGGAAGGCGCCAGCTATGTCAACGGCGCCCTGCTGGTGGTCGACGGCGGCAACAGCCTGCAGGAGCGCAAGGGCTGAAGCCGTCCAACGCGTCGGGTGCGAGAATTCAGCCTTTGACTGAGCTTTTGCCTGCCCCCGGCGCTTCCGGCCTGAGATAGACGGCCAAGCAGCAGCAACAGATCGCCAAGCCCGCGACTGGATATTTCAGGGCGACCAGCCCCGCCAGCGCGAATAGGCAGAGCGTCGCGAGCGACCGGATGCGCATGCGCTTGCGCACCGCGAGCGGAACCGCGTTCTCCGGCATCGGGTCGATGAGTTCGCGGATCAGAAGAATGTAGGTCAGGTTCACCAGGAAGAAGACGGCGGCATAGAAGGCGACCGGCTGCGGCGCCAGCTCGCTGACCGCCATCCACGCGGTCGCCAGCGGCAGCAGCGAAACCGAGAACAGATGCGCGAAATTGTACCACATCAGGCTGGCTGTCGCCTCCCTGGCGTGGCGTAACAGATGATGATGGTTCGCCCAGACGATGGCGATGAAGAGATAGCTGACGCTGTAGCTCAGCCATGTCGGCCAGAGCTCCAGAAGCGCCTTGAACGTCGGCAACTCCGGCGGGCGCAAGTCGAGGACCAGCACCGTGATGAGGACGGCGAACACGCCATCCGAAAATGCGCTCAACCGATCGAGCCCTGTCGAGGGAAGCACTGGACCGTCCTCGTCGCAGTTCGTGAGACATATAGTAGTGCCGTCGATAGCAATATCCATGGCCGCTCGGACCATCTGACGCCGCCACCAGCGCCACTCAGGACGCCTTGGCCAGAAAACTCTGGTAGTCCGATTTCGCCTGCAGCAGGCGCAGCACATTGTCGCGCGAGCCCCTTACGTGGGCGCGGGCCAGCGTGCCGGCTCGGGCGGCATCGCCGGCGCAGATCGCCTCGACGATCTCGGCATGCTCGTCGCAGGCGATCTTCCATTCGTCGAGCCACAACAGCTCGGTCCAGACATAGTGCTGGCACTTGTCGAGGATGCCGCACAGCATGCCGTGCAGCATCGCATTGCCGCTGATTTCGGCGATGACGCGGTGCAGGTCGATGCCGACTTCGAGCTCTTGTTCCGTCCTGAACGTCGTCACAGGCTATTGACGATGCAATAAAATGCGGATTTTATGATACGTGGATACAAAAATACTTTCTAGGTGCCCCCATGCCAGCAGCCTTTTCGGCAGAGCCACAGATGCCCGCCACCGCGGAGGAAGAGGCGTACAGGCACGTTCAGAGAGCCCTTCGCCTCGGCCGCTACAAACCGGGCGACAGGCTTATTCCGGAGGAGATTGCCGCCGAGATCGGCATGAGTCGAATGCCGGTGCGGGAAGCCTTTCGGCGCCTGGCCTCCGACGGGCTGGTGGTTTTGCGGCCCAATCGGGGATGCGTGGTCGCAGGCCTGACGGTCGAAGAGCTTTACGAGATTTTCGAAATTCGGTCGGTTCTGGAGGGACTGGCCGTAAGGCTGGCGATGCCCCGGATCGATGAGGAGGAGTTCGAGGAATTCGAGCGCCTGCTCGAGCGCATGGAACGCGCGGGCCAGAGCGGAAGCAGCGACTGGGTGGTCCGCCACCAGGAATTCCATGGCCGTATCTGTGCGCTAAGCCGGAGGCCCAAGCTTATCCACCAGATAGCGGCGCTGCATGTGGTGATAGAGCCCTACATGCGCATCTGGTTCGACGACTGCGACAAGCCGCATTCTGCGCGCGAGGAGCATGCCGCCGTGATCGCGGCCTTGCGTTCAGGCGACGAACTTCAAGCGGAAAAGGTGATGCAGGATCACATTCTCAGCACAGCACCGATGCTGGCCGAGTTCGTGAGTCCGAGCCGGTGACGAACGCCGGCCGGACAGGAATGGCCTCGAACCGGCAATGCGGCCGGACGTAGGAACAGCTCGATCAGCCTATCAAAAAAAGGGGAACCACATGAAAGTTTGTCGTTTGGCCGCCGTTGCGGCCGCACTTAGCATGTTCGGCTTCATGCACACCGCATTGGCCGAGGACGCGCCCAAGGCCATAACCATCGCCACGGAGGGTGCCTACGCTCCGTGGAACTTCACCAACGCGGACGGCAAGCTCGACGGACTGGAGATCGAGCTCGCCAACAATCTTTGCGAGCGGATGAAGGTCAAATGCACCATCATCGCTCAGGACTGGGACGGACTTATTCCTTCGCTGAAGGTCGGCAAGTTCGATGTGATCATGGCCAGCATGTTCATCACGCCGAAACGCCTCGAGACCATCGACTTCACCCAGCCTTATGCGATCGACCCGGGCGGGTTCGCAGCCGCCAAGGATAGCGATCTGGGGAAGCTCGGCGCTTCGACCGAGAAATTCAAACTGGACGACGAGGCTGCTTCCCAGGCCGCGGTCGACAAGTTGAAGCCCCTGCTGAAGGGCAAGGTGGTCGGTGTCCAGGCGGCCACCGCCATGCTCGAATTTGTCAAGAAATACTTCGGCGACACGGTGGAGATCCGCGAGTACAAGACGACCGAGCAGCACGATCTCGATCTGGCCGCAGGCCGCATCGATGCAATATTCGCTCAGAAGACAGCACTCGCCGCGACGCTCGCAAAACCCGAATTCTCGGGCTTCACGGTTGCAGGTCCGGGCTTTGTCGGCGGCCTGTTCGGCGCCGGAACGGGTGCGGGACTCAGGAAGGAAGACGCCAAGCTCAAGGAAATGCTGAACGACGCGATCAGCGCCGCCATTGCAGACGGGACCATTAAACGCATCTCGGAAAAATGGGTGAAAACGGACGTGACGCCGGTCAAGTAGCCACGTGTATTCTGTCCGGCCGGTTGGCATCAACCGATCGGCCGGATGCCGTGCTGAACGATCAGGTTTCACATGACGGACACACTCCATATCCTTTCCTTGGGCAAGGGCGGCTGGGGCGGAGCCTTGCTGCTGGCAGCCGGCGTCACATTTGCGCTGTCAGTCCTCGGCTTCCTGCTCGGCGCTCTCTTCGGCGCGATTGCAGCAGGAGGCCGGCTCTCCACGAGAGCTTTGCCGTCATGGGTCGCCAAGGGCTATGGCACGGTGTTCAGGGGTGTGCCCGATCTGTTGACGATCTACCTGCTCTACTACGGCGGCAGCATAGCATTGACTGAGATCGGCAAATTCTTCGGCAGCGCAGGCTTCGTCGGGCTGCCGACATTTGCGACCGGCGTCCTGGCGATCGGTATCATTTCGGGCGCCTATCAAGCCGAGGTCTATCGCGGAGCATATCTCGCCGTCGATCTCGGCCAGTTTGAGGCTAGCAAGGCGCTCGGCCTGTCACGGTTCCAATCGCTGCGTCTCGTCATCGTGCCTCAACTGATGCGGCACGCCCTGCCGGGTCTCGGAAATGTCTGGCAGCTCGTGCTCAAGGATTCGGCCTTGATCTCCGTGATCGGCTTGGTGGAATTGATGCGGCAATCTCAGATCGGCGCGGGATCGATGCGGGAGCCCTTCGTCTTCTACGTAGCAGCCGCGACGCTGTATTTCCTCATCGCTGCCGTGACCGGATCGGTCTTCCGCTACGGCGAGGCACGGGCGTGGCGAGGCATGGTCCACGCATGATCGACTTGGCCTTCTTTGTAGAGATCATTCCCACCCTTCTCTCCGGCTTGCCGTTGACCTTGCAACTTGCGGGGTTGTCGATCGGAATAGGCTTTGCCTTGGCCCTGTTGCTCGCACTGGCGCAGCAGGGAAACCATCGGATGCTGGTCTGGCCCATACGCTCCTTCGTTGCCGTCTTTCGCGGCACGCCATTGCTCGTCCAGATATTCCTCATCTATTACGGCCTCGGCCAGTTCCGCCCCACACTTCAGGCAGTGGGGCTCTGGTGGCTGTTTCGCGAGCCCTATTGGTGCGCCATCATAGCGCTCAGTCTCAATACCGCCGCCTATGGCAGCGAAATCCTGCGGGGTGCGATACAGGGTGTGCCGCGCGGCCTTGTCGAGGCGGCCTCTGCCTTCGGCATGACACGGCTCCAGACCCTGCGCCTCGTCGTTTTGCCTTTGGCGCTGCGCCAAGCCATACCGAGCTACAGCAACGAGATCATCCTCATGGTGAAGGGTACGTCGCTTGCATCGATCGTCACCCTGATGGAAGTAACCGGCATCGCCCAGGGGCTTATTTCGCAGACCTATCGCGCCGTAGAGGTTTTCGTGGCCGCGGGCGCAATCTATCTCACCATCAATTTCACGATCATCTCGGCACTGAACGCGCTGGAAACCTGGCTAACGCCTTATCGGGCCCGAGCCTGACATGCGTCTGGCGCAACGAGGAGAATTGGCAATGCGCAGTGTCGAGAAGCCGAAGCGATCCGTTGCCGTGTCGTGTTACGCCATGGCGGCAACGTGGCATCCATCAGACCAGGGGATACAAAGACAGAATGCGTGATTTCCAGTTTCCCGGCCGCTCGCCGGTTCGTGCCACGCAAGCGATGGCCGCGACATCGCATCCGCTTGCGACCCTTGCCGCGATCGACATGCTGCGCGCCGGCGGCAATGCCATGGACGCCGCCGTCTGCGCCGCCGCCGTGCAGGGCGTGGTCGAGCCGCAGTCGACCGGCATTGGCGGCGATTGCTTTGTGCTCTACTGCCCGAAGGGGCAAGGCGACGTGCTGGCCTTCAACGGTTCGGGCCGCGCCCCTGCGGGCGCCACCGTCGACTGGTATCTCGACAAGGGCTTCGACGAGCTTCCGAAGCAGGGACCGCACGCGGTGACCGTGCCGGGCGCCGTCGATGCCTGGAGCCGGCTTTTGGAGGACCATGGCCGCAAGAGCCTGGCCGAGGCGCTGGCGCCGGCCATCCACTATGCCGAGAACGGCTATGTCGTGCATGATCGCGTCGCCTTCGACTGGGCCGAGCCGGAGACTGACCTGTCGGCCGACGAACACGCCGCGCGCATCTTCCTGCCGGGCGGCCGGGCGCCGAAGGCCGGCGACATCCACCGCCAGCCGGAACTGGCGGCCACCTTGCGGACAATCGCCAGGCACGGCCGTGCCGGCTTCTACGAAGGCGCGGTCGCCGACGACATGGTGCGCCGGCTCAATGAACTGGGCGGGCTGCATTCGCACGAGGATTTCGCCGCGACCAAGGGCGACTATGTGGCGCCGGTCAGCACCGCCTATGGCGGCTACGATATCCACCAGATGCCGCCGAACAATCAGGGGCTGACGGCTCTGCTCATGCTGAACGTGCTGTCGGGCTTCAAGCTCGGCGGGCTCGACCCCAATGGCGCCGAGCGGCTGCATCTGGAAATCGAGGCCGGGCGCCTGGCATACCAGGATCGCGACCGCTACGTCGGCGACCAGGACCAGGTTCATGTGCCCACAAAACAGCTCCTTTCCGGCGCCTATGCCGACCGGCTGCGCGCCGAGATCGACCGGGACCGCGCCATGACGCATCTGCCGCGCCTGGACCTGCCGGGCAGCGACACGGTCTACATCTCGATCGTCGACCGCGACCGCAACGCCGTCTCCTTCATCAACTCGACCTATTATTCGTTCGGCAGCGGCGTCGTCGGTCCGAAGAGCGGGGTCGTGCTGCAGAACCGTGGCTCGAGCTTCCGCCTCGACCCGGCGCATCCGAACGCCATCGCGCCCGGCAAGCGGCCGATGCACACGATCATGCCCGGCATGGCGACCAGGAACGGCCGCGTGGTGATGCCGTTCGGCGTCATGGGCGGGGGCTACCAGCCATTCGGGCATGTGCATCTTTTGACCAACATGATCGATTTCGGCATGGACCCGCAGCAGGCGCTCGACGCGCCAAGGGTGTTCTATAATGACGGCATGGTGGAGGCTGAACGCAACGTTCCGGCCGAGGCGCTCGAAGGGTTGCGCCGGCGCAGCCATCGCTTAGCCGAGCCGCAGCATCCGCTTGGCGGCGGACAGGCGGTGCTGATCGACTGGGAGAAAGGCACGCTCACCGGCGCCTCCGATCCGCGTAAGGATGGGATGGCGCTTGGATATTGAGGTGGAGAATCACATTCCAAGAGTTGGCGCTGCCCCCCACCTGCCTGCCGGCATCCTCTCCCGTATAGTGACGGGGAGAGGGGCGCTGTTGTCGATGGTTTCGCCAATCGCCAAGGTTGAAAAGAAAGACCGAGTTGCGGCCAGCCCTTTCTCCCCGTCGCTATACGGGGAGAAATGCCCGGCAGGGTAATGAGGGGCGGCGCCACCGTCTGTTGGGCTTCCATCGCCAGTCGTTTGAAACATAGTTGGTGACCATGAGCACGAATTCAAAAGACCTTTCCCGCCGCCTCGCCGCCGGCACCGATGATGCTCCGGCAATCCTGGCGCCGGACAGGGCTACACTCACCCATGGCGGGCTGCGCAGCCTGATCAAGGCCACGGCCGAGCGGCTGCATGCGCTCGGCATCGGGCGCGGCGACCGGGTGGCGATCGTGCTGCCTAACGGGCCGGAGATGGCCACAGCCTTCGTCGCGGTGGCCGCCACCGCCTCGACGGCGCCGCTCAATCCCGCCTATCGCCCGGACGAGCTCGATTTTTATCTCACCGACATCGGCGCCAAGGCTATCCTTGTTGCCGAAAACGAGGCCGGCCCTGCGGTTGCGGTGGCCGAGCGGCTCGGCATCGGCATGCTCAGGCTTGTTGTTTCGCCGGCTGCCGGCATTTTCACCATCGAGGGCGCGGCTATCGGTCCGCAGGCGACGCCTGACATGGCGGGGGATGGCGACATCGCGCTTCTGCTGCACACGTCGGGCACGACATCGCGTCCAAAGCTGGTGCCGCTCAGCCATGCCAACATCGCGGCCTCGGCAGCCCATATCGGGGCGACGCTTGGCCTGACGGCCGACGACCGCTGCCTCAACATCATGCCGCTGTTCCACATCCATGGGCTGATCGCGGCCGTGCTGTCGTCGCTGGCATCGGGCGGCAGCATCTACTGCACGCCGGGCTTCAATGCACTGCGCTTCTTCCAGTGGCTGGGCGAGGCGCGGCCAAGCTGGTACACGGCGGTGCCGACCATGCACCAGGCGATCCTGGCCCGGGCGGCGCGCAACACCGAGGCGCTGGCGGGCGCGCGCCTGCGCTTCATCCGCTCGTCCTCGGCATCGCTGCCGGCGCGAGTGATGGCCGAACTCGAAGCGACCTTCGGCTGTCCGGTGATCGAATCCTACGGGATGACCGAAGCCGCGCACCAGATGGCGTCGAACCGGCTGCCGCCGGGCCTGCGCAAGCCGGGCAGCGTCGGCGCCGGCGCCGGTCCGGAAGTAGCAGTGATGGCGCCGGACGGCCGGCTGCTCAAGGCCGGCGAGACCGGCGAGATCGTCATTCGCGGACCCAATGTGACGGCGGGCTACGAGAAGAACCCGGAGGCCAACGCCACGGCCTTCGCGCATGGCTGGTTCCACACCGGCGACCAGGGCGTGCTCGACGAGGATAGCTATCTCCGGGTCACCGGCCGGCTCAAGGAAATCATCAACCGCGGCGGCGAGAAAATCTCGCCGCTCGAGGTCGACGACGTGCTGATGGATCATCCGGCGGTGGCGCAGGTGGTCACCTTCGCCATGCCGCATGACAAGCTTGGCGAGGAGGTGGCCGCGGCCGTGGTGCTGCGCGAAGGCATGGGCGCCACTGAAAACGATATCCGCACCTATGCCGCGACACGGCTCGCCGACTTCAAGGTGCCGCGCAAGGTCGTGATCCTGGACGAGATCCCCAAGGGCGCGACCGGCAAGCTGCAGCGCATCGGCCTCGCCGCCAAGCTCGGGCTTTGGCGATGAAGATCACCATCTTCGGCGCCGGCGCGATCGGCGGCTATCTCGCCGCCAAGCTGGCGATCGCCGGCCGCACCGATCTGTCGATCGTCGCGCGCGGCGCCCATCTCGAAGCGATCAAGGCAGATGGCCTGCGCCTGATCGAGGATGGCCAAGAAACGCTAGCGCCTGTCCGGGCCGCCGCCAAGGCCGAGGAGCTCGGCGTGCAGGATACTGTGGTGCTGGCCTTGAAGGCCCATTCGCTGACCCCTGCCCTGGACCAGATCGCGCCGCTGCTTGGGCCGAAAACATCGGTCGTCACCATGCAGAACGGCGTGCCGTGGTGGTACTTCCATGGGGTGAGGGGGCCGCTCGAGGGCACCAGGCTGAACGCGGTCGATCCCGGCGGTGCGATCTGGCAGCGGATTGGGCCGCAGCGCGTCATCGGCGCGGTCGTCTATCCTGCCGTCGAGGTCGACGCGCCCGGTCTCATCCGCCATGTCGAGGGCAAGCGCTTCTCGCTCGGCGAGCCCTCCGGCGAGCGCAGCGAACGAGTGACGCTGCTGGCCGAGGAAATGGTCAAGGCCGGGCTGCAGGCGCCGGTGCGCGACGACATCCGCAGCGAAATCTGGGTGAAGCTGTGGGGCAACCTCTCCTTCAACCCGATCTCGGCGCTGACCGGCAGCACGCTGGCCGCGATCGTCGCCGACGAGGGCACCCGCGCGCTTGCCCGCACCATGATGCTGGAGGCGCAGGCGATCGGCGAAAGCCTCGGCGTGCGCTTTCCGATCGGGGTCGACCGCCGCATCAAGGGTGCGGGCGATGTCGGCGACCACAAGACGTCGATGCTGCAGGATCTGGAGCGCGGCCGCCCGATGGAGATCGACGCGCTGGTAAGCGCGGTGCAGGAGCTTGGCCGGCTAACGGACAAGCCGACACCGACCGTCGACGCGGTGCTGGCGCTGGTGCGGCGGCTGGCGTTGGAGCGCGGGTGTTATGGGTGACGGCTTTTGCGAGTTGAGCATTGGCGCAACGGGTCTGACGATGATGCACGGTGGCCGCTTCGGTGATGGCATCAGCCGCCACGTCTTGAACTCAAAGCCGACCTCCACTGTTGAGACTGTGAACAGCGATCAAAGCTAGTGATGGCCAGGGGATAGATCGAGCCGCAACCTATGGTGGCGGCGTCGGTGTCGGAGTTGGTGTCAGCGTTGGCGTTGGCGTCGGTGTCGGAGTTGGTGTCGGTGTCGGAGTTGGAGTTGGAGTTGGTGTCGGCGTCGGCGTTGGTGTTGGTGTTGGCGTCGGTGTTGATGTCGGAGCTGGAGTTGGAGTCAGGCTTGGAGGCGTCGTTCCATGGGAACGTGACAAAGCAGTTGCCGCCGCCAAATGGTGCGGCAAAATATGTGACTTAGCTAGCGTGGGCCGGGCATAGGTGCGTTTCACGTGGCGTCCCCAAATATCGGCGGTGATGATAGCACCGCCCCATCCTATCGCAATGTACCATTAATTCTCAGTCCATCCTGTCCGTCGACTTCCCATTTGAGCAGGTTGATGCGTCGAAACGAACCAGGATCGAAGGTCCGCTATTAACAATGACAGTTCCCAGCCCTCGAAAGAGGCTTTCATCTAATGCTGCATATTTCTCCCGTTCCACCGTGCCGATGGCGATGTGAGTGATACCGTATTTTGTCAAGATTCTGCAGGCATTGGCGGGCGTTTTCGACGAGTAGAAGCTTGCAACGTCCTCGGCTCGAATGACCGTCGCACCATAGTCGCCGCGCCAGAGCCATTCGTGATTTTGCCAACCCATAACAGTGGGCACACCACTCATAGCCGAGAGCCTGCCAGCGTCGGTGTAGCTATCGCCCGAAGCTTCAACAAGCAGGATCCGCTGACCGGCTCCCTGAGCTCTCAGCCAATCCAGCAATGGCCGATCGGCGGCACGATCTCGATATATGGAGCCAAGGCCGTCCAGTGTCAGCGCATTTGAGGCTAGAGCCTTGCCGATACCAGCATGGGTAGCCCAGAAGTAGGACAATGTCGCGAATAGCGGAATGGCCAGGACCGCTGCCAAGGCCCCCATCTTGAGGCCACCCCTGCTCAGCAGAAGTCCGATCAAAAGCACGCTTGCCAGCATCGCCACTGGTTGGGCGGCGAAGCTGAACTTGAACATGGTGTTTGCGCGAACATATTCGCCGCCATAAATGTCCTCGACGTAGACTAGCTCAGGCAAGGCGACCAGCAGCAACGCCAGGGCGGCCAACATTGCGGCACTTTTCCAAGCCGCATCATCACGCGCCCAAAGGAATAGCCCGGTCAGAAGTACCAGGCAGGGGACGGCCACGTGGCCGTAGACGATCGCGAGTTGCCAAATCGGTGTATGTGCTTTGGCGAGCCTAAGGTTGGAGGCGAACGGCTTGAAGGCGGCGAGAAAGGGACTTGCCAATAGGCAAGCAATGGCAATCACCGCGACGCCTCGCAACACCAACCAGGTCAAACTTTTTGCGTCGATCTGGCTCGGCTGCAGCCATATGAACAAACCAGCGAGCCCCATCAGCATGCCATATGAGACCGCGTCCCAACTATTTGTCATGGCGCTGACCGCGAACAGGAAACCGAGAGCCAATATCTCGGCTGGACTGGCACCTGCAGAGGATCGGTCAGCGAGGCGTCGCCCGACAAGGCGAAAAAGTATCAAGAGAATAAGCAAGCCGGCAGGCAGGTTCAGCAAATGCGCATGCAGGTCGCCCACGGTAAAACCGTAGGCGGGCATTTCCGTAAACACCTTATCGGTCGTTGGAGGGTCGAAACCCACATAACGCGTCGAATCGGGGAAGCGAAATTCCCTGCCTAGTGTCGTCGGGGAGAGCCCGCGGAGTGGACCATAAAGAACGCTGTGGAAGTTTCCCCCAAGGGTGACAAGCGCTGCTGCGGAAACAGCTAGTGCCATGGAGATTGCCGGCTTGGCCGGCCGCAGCCCGTCCCGAACGATGCAAAACGCCATGATTGCAGTGAAGGCGAAGAGCACGCCGATCATGAGGTTGTAGCCGTGGTCGGATGGTACCCCGGAAAGTTTTGTCAGCCAGGCTGCCGCGACATGGCCGAAGTAGTAGTAATTGATCGGCTCGCCCGCCCACCATGGGTCGGGCGGAGGCATATAGTCGGCTCGCAATGCGGCGTTGACGAAGCCGAAGTCCATGAACTTTTCCAGGTTCCTGATATCGGGATTCTCTGCACGCAGTGTGACGCCGGCAAAATAAACAAGAAAGAAAACCATCTCCCATCGCAGGACGTCGCGTAGCCTTGGCATCGTCTTGCTCCCAAGGGAACAGAGAGCGGAAATTGTCGCCAAGGAAGCCAGGCCGACAACGACGCCGGAGCGCTCAAACGAGATCAGCTTGAAAGCGCTGAGGAGCCAGGCCATGTACGTGCAGATCAACCAACCGAGAATCTTGCCCGTGAAGTAGTGCGTTGCTGTCTCGCCGGGAAAAAGTCGCCCTGTAATCGGCACAGCGAGTAAACCGGTGACCAAAATGGCGAGCCACATTGCGACAAGGGATTCCAAGCTCGCTGGATCAAGCATGGCCGCGTGAGCTGGTTCGGAAAAAGAAAATGTCAGCGACGGCTTTGGCACAGAGGCTCGCAAGGCGCCTCAAGTTCAACGAGGACGGCCCATGGGGACGGTCGCGGTACGCTACACTCACTTGCAGGACACGAATATCAGTTCGCTGCAGCGCACGAGCGGCCAACAATGCCGACGGAATAACGGATCCGGTGCGCATCCTATCGAAAGCCTCGTGCCAAACCTGACGTCCGAGAAGCTTATAAGGGGCATTCGCATCCTTCGCAGCCAATCCGAACTTGGCAGCCAGCAGCAACCGCAACGAGTTCGATACGATCATGCGATGCAGCGGATCTGCTCGCGGCCATCGGCATCCAAGGAGCACGTCGCAATCCGCCATCATCCGCCAGTGCACTGCGAAATCCTCCAGCGACACCTGTCGATCGCTGTCGAGCAGGAGAAGGTAGCCTCCGGTTGCCTTTCTCACGCCATTACTCAGGGCTTGGCCATGACCGGCGTTGGCTTGGTGCACAGCAACAACCTCCGGGTGCCGAGACGCCAAAGCTGCCAGGATCGTCTGGGTTTGATCAGTGCTCCCGTCGTTGACGACGATGATTTCCAGATCGGGCACGACAGACGCCACGTGCTTCAGAACCTCGTCGACGGCGTCGGCGAGGTTACTTTGCTCGTTGTAGGCGGGAAGAACGACCGAGAGGGCGGGCATGTTTTGTGGGGACCAGTTCTGTCCCACCACTACACTGTGTTAGCCTTGAGCGGCAATTGCCCTTTGTCCCGCAATCGCAACGCCCCTTCCTTGGGGTGGACTAATCAACCAGCTGGAGTGTCGTGAACTTTCCAGCGATGGTTTGGAATACATTCGGCAATTTGCTGGGATCGTTGACAGCATAGTAGTCAGCCGGATTTGTCGCGCATTTGCCGTAAAGTGTCCGGTTCGCGGCCGTGTCGGATTGCAGGGTAATGGTGTAGATCTGAACCTGCTGCGCCTTCAATTTATCGCAAACGTCGAGCGTCCATCTATCCACGGAGCGTGCGGCGTCTGTCTGGTTACTCGTCCCGAACCGGCCAGACGAAAGGTAGCCATAGGAAGTGTAGTCCGACTTTTCCGGTTCGGCGCTCGCTCCGTAAACGACATTCTCGCCGTCGGTGAGCAGAACGACGATTTTGCTCGTATTCGGAGTCTTCCAGGGCGCGCCGTCGGTGTACGGCGGGGCCGGTGAAAGCACCCGCATGCCCCAGGAGAGCCCTTCGGAGACATTGGTGCCAGACCCGTTCCACTCTTGCATCTGGGCAGCAGCCGTCCGCAACTTGTCCAGGTCAGCGGTCAGCGGCACGACCGGAGTCGGGCAGGCCCGGTTGGGGCCGACTGTCAGAGGGGCATATTTGTCGTTGATCTTTTTCGCCTTGGGGTTTTCATACTTGGCGATCTTTTTATCTTTTCCCTTGGTGTCCGTGCCGTCCTGAACGTCATCGGAAAGATAGGAGTTGTTGTAGACCTTGGCGTCGTTGCCATAGCTCGACGATGGACCGGTTGCATCACCGGGGTCATCTGGAGCGAAATAGGGCACGAACAAGGTGTTGGCGTCAGCTTGATCCGGCGCTACGTCAGAAATGGCAGCGCTTCCAGGGCGCGCCTCGACGCAGCCCTTCCATCCCGTCCCTTGCCAACCGGTTCCCTGTGCCAGGTCCCTGAACAGGTCCATGTGATTTACACGCTTGCCGTCGGGCAGCAGGGGAAAATTCGCGCCGTTGTTGGGCGATTTGCCTGCCATGTCGATCCATGACGGGTCAAATTTGTCGCCATTTACGTTGACAGCGGTAACGAAGGGCACAATCGCGGCGGTCACCTTCCGATCAGGTGACTTTGCTCCATCCAGATTATCAAGAAGTACCTTGGTAGCGTCCCTGAGAGCCTTGATTTTGGCACCGGCCATGGAGCCCGTATTGTCCAGCACGAGCACGACTTCGAGGTTGTTCGTCGCTTCTACACCACCGGCATCCACTTCGATGTGCTGGTTGTCGCCGAACAGGAAAGCAAAATAGAGTTTCACGTCCGCGGAAGCGATGGCCTTGGTCTTGACGTAGTTGAAACCCTTGTCGACCGACAGGGTCAATTTCGCGTTGGTGAGTTCCGGGTGATTTGCGACGTTGGCCTGGAAATAGCCATCAAATGCAAGTCTGCGGGCCGCTTCGTCGTCCGACAGGTGCGACGAGGATAGGGTCGCGGCGTCCAAAGAGTTCTGCAGGTTGACCTTTGCTCGCATGACGCTGGATACGTCCGCTGCAAAACCGACGGCCGCCAGGATCGCAGGCGCCGCCAACGCAAACAGCAACGCGAAATTGCCGCTTTCCGACCGCCAGAACTTATTGATGACCATGACCCGCCCCTCGACTGATACGGCATATGATCGAGTGTTGGTTTACGGGCGGTTGATTTATCAGCACTCGCGCATGTGACGATAGACTTGGTAAATTAAGTTCTGAGGAGACCGAACGTCTTTTCGACGCGGAATGGACGGATGTGCCGTGGCGAGCGCAGCTGCTCGGACCGTTCAATCGCGCGCGGTCGATCTGGTGCCCTTCAGCCCTTCCCGGTCCGCCCGAGCCCCCGCGCATAGAGCTCTCCCACAATACCACGCCGAAAAATCAGCACGCAGACCATGAAGATCAGCCCGGTGGCGATGGTCACCGGGAAGCCGGAGGTGGCAAGCGTGTTTTCCAGTCCGACCACAAGGCTGGCGCCGATGACCGGCCCAACCATCGTGCCGATGCCGCCCAGAAGCGTCATCAGGATCACCTCGCCCGACATCTGCCAGGTGACGTCGGTAAGCGTGGCGAACTGGAAGACGATGGCCTTGAGGGAGCCCGCCAGCCCGGCCAGCGCCGCAGACATGACGAAAGCGGCGAGTTTGTAGCTGGCGACGGAATAGCCCAGCGAGATGGCGCGGCCCTCGTTTTCGCGGATCGAGCGCAGGATCATGCCAAAGGGCGAATTGACGATGCGCCAGACGGCGAAGACGCCGACCAGGAATACCGCCAGCACGAAATAGTACATATTCAGCGAGACGTTCAGGTCGAGGACGCCGAGCAGCACGCCACGCGGCACGCCCTGAATGCCGTCCTCACCTTCGGTGAAGGGCGCCTGCACGCAGAAGAAGAAGAACATCTGCGACAGCGCCAGCGTGATCATGGCGAAATAGATGCCTTGCCTTCGAATGGCGAAGAACCCCATGACGAGGCCAAGCAGCGCGGCGCCTGTCATGCCGAGCAGGATGCCCGCCTCCGGCGGCCAGCCCCAGACCTTGACGGCATGGGCGGTAAAGTAGGCGGCGCCGCCAAAGAAGGTGGCGTGGCCAAACGACAGCAGGCCGGTGTAGCCGAGCAGCAGATTGAACGCGCAGGCAAACAGCGCGAAGCAGAGCATCTTCATCAGGAAAACCGGGTAGACGAGGAAGGGCGCCACCAGCAGCCCCAGTATGCCGAGCCCAACCAGCGTCCATTCGAGCCATGCCGGGGTTTTTCCGGCCGATGTCTCGCGAAGCGTCAGTTCGGCCATCTCGGATGTCCCTTCCGCATGTCAGGCGTCCTTTCCGAACAGGCCGGCCGGCCGGACCAGAAGCACGATCGCCATGATGACGAAGACCACGAGGTTGGAGGCCTCGGGGTAGAAGACCTTGGTCAGCCCTTCGGCAAGGCCAAGCATGTAGCCGGTGACGATCGCGCCGAGGATCGATCCCATGCCGCCGACCACGACCACAGCGAAGACGACGATGATGAGATCCGACCCCATCAGCGGGCTCACCTGATAGATCGGCGCCGCCAGAATTCCGGCAAGCCCGGCAAGGGCGGAGCCGAGGCCATAGGTGAGGGTCAGCAGCAGCGGCACGTTGACGCCGAAGGCCTGGACGAGACGGGGATTCTCGGTTGCCGCGCGCAGATAGGAACCGAGCCTGGTCTTCTCGATCAGCGCCCAGGTTCCGAAACAGACGATCAGCGAGGCGACGACCACCCAGCCGCGATAATTGGGCAGGAACATGAAACCGAGATTGGTGCCTCCCGAAAGCAGCGGCGGCACGGCGTAGGCATTTCCCGACACGCCGTAATAGTAGCGGAATACGCCTTCGAGCACGAGCGCGAGGCCGAAGGTGAAGAGCAGGCCGTAGAGCGGATCGGTGTCGTAAAGCCGCGACAGCGCCAGGCGCTCGACGACGACGCCGAAGACGCCGACGATAAGCGGTGCAAGGACCAGCGCCGGCCAGTAGCCGATGCCGAGATAGGTGAGCAGCAGATAGCCGACGAAGGCGCCCAGCATGTACTGGGCGCCATGGGCGAAATTGATGACGCGCAGCAGGCCGAAAATGACAGCCAGCCCCAGGCTCAGCATGGCGTAGAAGGAGCCGTTGATCAGCCCGACCAGCAATTGGCCGAGGAATGCCTGGACGGGAATTCCGAAGATCATCGTCATGGCGTCCTCATACACCCAGAACGTCGTGGAGCAGGCTCATGCGGTTCGCCAGCTCGCCGGTCGGGAACCCGGCGACGACCTTGCCGTGCTCCATCAGATAGAAACGATCCGCGACACGGCTGGCGAAGCGGAAATTCTGCTCGACCAGCAGGATCGTCATGCCGCGCTTTTTCAGCGTCGCCAGCAGCTCGCCGATGCGCTGCACGATGACGGGAGCAAGGCCCTCGGTCGGCTCGTCGAGAAGCAGCATCTTCACGCCGGTTCGCAGCATGCGCGCGATCGCCAGCATCTGCTGTTCGCCGCCCGACAGCCGCGTGCCGGGGCTGTTGCGCCGCTCCTTCAGATTGGGGAAGAGATCGAATATCTCCTCGACGCTCATGCCGCCCTTGGCAACGACCGGCGGCAGCACCAGGTTCTCGTCGACCGTCAGCGTGGCGAAGATGCCACGCTCCTCCGGCACGAAGCCGATGCCCTGATGCGCGGTCTTGTGGAGCGGCAGCCGCATCAGGTCCGCGCCGTCGAAAACGACCTTGCCGGTTCGCTTGCGGATCAGCCCCATGATGGCGCGCAGCGTCGTCGTCTTGCCGACGCCGTTGCGGCCGAGCAGCGTGACCGTCTCGCCGGCAAACACTTCCAGATCGACGCCGTGCAGCGCATGGCCCTCGCCGTACCAGGCGTTGAGGCCGCGGACCGCAAGCAGGGGTGCGGCACTAGTCATCGGCGGTGCCCATATAGGCGACCTTCACCCGCTCGTCGCGGCTGACGGTGGCGTAGTCGCCGGCCGCAAGCACCTCGCCGCGCTGCATGACGGTTATCCAGTCGCAGAGATCGGCCACGACCGTCAGATTGTGCTCGACCATCAGCACCGCGCGGTCGCCCGCCACCGAACGGATGAGGTCGGAAACCGTGGCCACGTCCTCATGCCCCATGCCGGCCATCGGCTCGTCCAGCAGCAGCACCTTCGGATCGAGCGCCAGCGTCGTGGCGATCTCGAGCACGCGTTTCCTGCCATAGGAGAGATCGCCGGCCAGCCTGTTCCTGGCATCGTCGAGACCGACGGAGCGCAACAGCTCCATCGCACGCGGCGTCAACCGGTCGAGTGCCGCCAGCGAGCGCCAGAACTGGACGCCAAGCCCACCCGGTCGCTGCAGCGCGACGCGCACGTTGTCGAGCACGCTGAGATGCGGAAAGATCGCCGATATCTGGAACGAGCGCACCAGCCCCATCCGCGCCACTCTCGCCGGCGAGGTGCGGGTGATGTCGTGGCCGAGCAGTTCGATCCTGCCGCTGGTCGGCGCCAGGAACTTGGTCAGCAGGTTGAAAACGGTGGTCTTGCCGGCGCCGTTGGGTCCGATCAGGGCGTGGATGTTGCCATAGCGGACATCGAGGTCGACGTTCTTGACGGCGACGAAGCCGGCGAAATCGCGCCGCAGCCCGCGAGCGGAAAGCACGACAGGCGGCTCGTTTCCGTTGGGGTCGGGCGGCGCCATGGCCGCGCCGATCACTGGGCCGCCGTTGGACAGCCGCTTTCCTTCTCGCTCAGGAAGGCCTCCTTGCCGGGGATGGTGGCGAGGTATTTGTAATAGTCCCAGTCCTTGCTGCTCTCGCTGGGCGCCTTGACCTGGTAGAGATACATGTCATGAACCATGTTGCCGTCCGCCTGCACCTTGCCATTGGTCATCACGGCGTCGTCCACCGGCAGCGAATGCAATTGCTTGGCGACGGCCTCGGTCTCGTCGGTGCCGGCCTTGTCGATCGCCTTCAGATACTGCGTCACCGCCGAGTAGGTCGCGGCCTGGATCATGTTCGGCATGCGGTTGGTGCGCTTGAAGAAGCGCTGCCCGAACGCGCGGCTCTTGTCGTCGCGATCCCAGTAGTAGCCCTCGGTCAGCACGACGCCCTGCGCGGCCTGGAGACCCAGCCCATGCACCTCGGCCAGCGTGAACAGAAGGGCCGCAAGGCGCTGGCCGCCCTGGACGATGCCGAATTCGGCCGCCTGCTTGATGGAATTGGAGGTGTCGAGGCCGGCATTCGCCAGTCCGACCACCTTGGCGCCCGAAGACTGCGCCTGCAGCAGGAAGGATGAATAGTCGGTCGCCCCCAGGGGATAGCGCACTTCGCCCAACACCTTGCCGCCATGGGCTTCGACGAACTTGGCGGTCTGCTCCTTGAGCGAATAGCCGAAGGCATAGTCGACGGTGACGAAGAACCAGCTGTCGCCGCCCTGCTGCACCAGAGAGCCGCCGGTTCCCACCGCCTGCGAATGGGTGTCGTAGGCCCAGTGGAAACCGTAGGGCGAGCACTGCTTGCCGGTGAGTTCGGTGGTCGCCGCGCCGGTGACGATGTCGATCTTCTTCTTTTCCTTGGAAATGCCCTGGACGGCGAGAGCGACCGAAGAGGTCGTCAGCTCCATGATGGCATCGACCTGTTCGGTGTCATACCACTGCCGCGCGATGTTGGAGGCGATGTCCGGCTTGTTCTGGTGATCGGCGCTGATGATCTCGATCGGCGCGCCTTGCACCTTGCCGCCGAAATCCTCGACCGCCATCTTGGCGGCCTCGACCGACCACTTGCCGCCGAAATCGGCATAGACGCCGGACTGGTCGTTAAGGATGCCGATCTTGACCTTGCCATCGGAAATTTCGGCGGCCGAGGCCGGGATCGCCGATGCGGCGAGAAATGCGGCAGAAACGAAATAGCATGCCTTCATGGTATTTCCTCCCATTACGATGAATCCGGCCGCCCCCTACGATCGATCATCTTCAAAGCAATAAACATGAGGAAAATGGGATGATCGGCAAGGGGCCGTTGCCGATTTCATGTCCGAAGCGGCGCACTTCGGTGGCAAAAAGCCACCCATGAGCGCGCCGGAGATGGAACACAACCGTGTGAACCGCCTGGCAGTTTGCCGGAGCCCCGGTCGGCCATGGGTGTCCGCCGCCGGATCGGCAAACGCCTCAGTCCTCGGCGACGACGCGATGGCCGTTGCCGAGATCGGCTTCACTCCGTCGTGTGCTGTGCTTCACATACATCTGGCTCGAATCCACGGATTACTGAGGCGGAGTTGAGAACCGTGGAGCAGTAGCCACGCCCCAGATGCGAGCGAGGGGGCAAGAGGAGCAGCTATGACAGCAATTCAAACATTTGAGGCGGCCCAGGCAAGCCTGTGTGCTTTTGATATCGATCCTGACAGCCCACCCGCCTTCATTGCGGCGGATATCGAGATCGCGATTATCGATGATCGATCGCTGATGTGCGACTGCCTGGCAAGAGGCCTTGCGGAAATCGAACCGGCATTTCGTTTCCAGCACTTCTCGAGCATCGAAACCTTCGACGCGGCAGACCTGGAGGAGACCCAACGGATCTCGACGGTGCTGATGTGCGCCGTGTGGTCAAACTCCGAGGCAGACCACCATCTTGCCCGGATCGCCCACCTCAAGGCTACCAGACCCTGGGTGAGCACCATCATCCTGGCCGATATCGAAAATTTCGACGATGTTCACAAAGCGATCGACAATGGCGCATGCGGCTATGTTCCGACGAGCGTCAGCCTGCAAATCGCAGCCAAGGCAATTCATCTCGTCGCGGCAGGGGGAATTTTCATCCCGCCAAGTGTGCTTTTCCAATCGGCGAAAAACGCCAGGGACGGCCACCAGGCCACCAAATCGCAGGCGCAAGAAGACAATTTTTTCACGTCGCGCCAGATTTCGGTCATCGAAGCGCTGCGTCGCGGGAAAGCGAACAAGATCATCGCCTATGAACTCAACATGTGCGAGAGCACGGTCAAGGTGCATGTTCGCAATATCATGAAAAAACTTCGCGCCCGGAACCGGACAGAGGTGGCCTATATCCTGAATACGCCGCCTTATGAGGGTCTCGTCAAGAATTGACCGGCGACGACAATTTCACTCACCGATCCGAACTTCCGGCGGCAACAAGATGTCCGCCACCGACATCGCTCAGGATCAGTTTTCGTGGCGCCTCGCCGATCTTGCGGGTCGCGCTCGGGATTTCCTGGTCGAGGCGGGCGAAGCGGCTTCTGCGCTGCGCCGGGTCGGGCACCGGCACGGCTTCGATCAGGCGTTTCGTATAGGGGTGGCGCGGGTTGGAGAAGACCTGGTCGCGCGTGCCCATCTCGACGATCTGGCCGAGATACATGACGGCGACGCGGTCGGAGATGTTCTCGACCACCGCCATGTCGTGCGAGATGAAGAGATAGGCGACGCCGAATTCGCGCTGCAATTCCTTCAACAAATCGAGCACGCGCGCCTGCACCGAGACGTCGAGCGCCGACACGCTTTCGTCGGCGATGATCAGTTTCGGTCGCAAGGCGAGCGCCCTGGCAATGCAGACACGCTGGCGCTGGCCGCCCGAGAATTCATGCGGATAGAGCTCCATCTGGTCTGATGACAGGCCGACGCGCGCGAACAGCGCCGCCACCCGGTCCAGGCGCTCTTCCTTCGTAGCGATGCCGTGGATGACAAGGGGCTCGGCGACGAGGTCGCCGACACGCATGCGCGGATCGAGCGAGGCGAAGGGATCCTGGAAGATCATCTGCACGTCGCGGCGCACCGCCTTGCGCTCGTCGCGGCCTAAGCCCGACAGATTGCGCCCGCCAATGACGATGTCGCCGCTGTACGGCACCAGCCCGGCCAGCGCCTTGGCGGTGGTCGACTTGCCGCAGCCGGATTCGCCGACCAGCGCCAGCGTCTCGTTGGGCGCGATCGAGAAGCTGACGCCCTCGACGGCATGAACGCGACGGGTGACCTGGCCGAAGAACCCACCGCGCAAATCGAAGCGGACATGCAGGTCGTTGACCACAGCGACGTCGGCCGGCTTCGCCACCTCGACATCCCTGGATTGTTGGCGGCCGATACCGCTGCCGATGCGCGGCACGGCGGCGAGCAGCTCGCGCGTGTAGTCGGCTTGCGGGCGGGCGAAGATGTCCGATGTCTTGCCCTCCTCGACCATGCGGCCATGCCGCATGATGATGACGCGGTCGGCCATTTCGGCGACCACGCCCATGTCGTGGGTGATCAGGATGACGCTGGTGCCATGCTGTCGCTGCAGGTCGCGCAGCAGTTCCAGCACCTCGCCCTGCACGGTGACGTCGAGTGCCGTCGTCGGCTCGTCGGCGATAAGCACGTCGGGCTCGAGCGCCAGCGCCATGGCGATCATCACCCGCTGCCGCATGCCGCCGGAGAGCTCGTGCGGAAATTGCTTTAGCCGGCTTTCGGCTTCCGAAATGCGCACCGCCTTCAGCGCCTCGACGGCGCGCTGGCGGGCCTCGGCCTGCGACAGGCTGGTGTGCGCCTCGATGGATTCGGTGAGCTGCCGGCCGATCGACAGCACCGGGTTGAGCGAGGTCATCGGCTCCTGGAAAATCATGGCGATGCGGTCGCCACGAATGCGGCGCATCTGGCGCTCGTCGAGGGTTGCAAGATCGGTGTCGCCCATATCCCCTCCACGAAGCCGGATTTTGCCTGACGCTATGCGCGCGGCAGGCTGTGGCAAAAGCTGCATGATCGCCAGCGCGGTCATCGATTTGCCGGAGCCGGATTCGCCGGCAATGCACAGCGTCTCGCCCCGCGAAAGCGTCAGCGACAGGTTGGAGACGACGTCGCGCTCGCCATCCTCGCCGCGCACGCTGACCGAGAGATTGGCGATGTCGAGGATTATTTCGGGGTTTGAGGTCATTGGGAGTGTAGCCCGGGGAGGAGTTTACTCCGGCACACCCCCCTCTGGCCTGCCGGCCATCTCCCCCGCAAGGGGGGAGATCGATGATCACTCCGGCTTTCGCCAATCACCACCGCTTGAGAAGAGGCGCAGCGGTCAAACCGCCAATCTCCCCCCTTGCGGGGGAGATGTCCGGCAGGACAGAGGGGGGTGCCTTGGCGCCGACGTAGCGTCATTCAAACACGCAGCGCGGGAAGTAGAACGATACCACCCAGTTCGGCATGTCGACGATCTCGCTGATGCGGAGATCGCCGCAGACGGAGGCCAGCATGTAGGCCTCGACGGGGTCTATTCTGTAGCGGCCGGCGAGCAGGTCGACCATCTGGGCGACCGCCTCCCTGGCACCCGCCATCAGGTCCGGCCCAATTCCGGTCGTCACCTCATAGCCCTTGGCGTCGAGATGGCGCGTCACCGGGCCCGGCGTGGTGAAGCGCGGCGTCTTCAGCCTGGCGTCCTTGACCAGGTCGAGCTTGAGCACGACATCCATCGGGCTTTCGATCGCAGTGCCGCAGACCTCGCCGTCGCCTTGCGCGGCATGCGTGTCGCCGACCGAGAACAGCGCGCCCGCCACCTCCACCGGCAGATAGAGCGTGGTGCCGGCGGCGAGGTCGCGGATATCGAGATTGCCGCCGACGCGCCGTGGCGGCACCACCGAGTGCAAGCCTTTCTCGGCAGGCGCGTTGCCGATGGTGCCGGCGAACGGCTTCAGCGGCACACGGGCGTTCTTGCCGAACAGCGCCGGCTCCAGCGAGGCGGCATCGTATTTCCAGATGTTGAGCGCCGGCTCCTTGAAGTCGTCGGCGAGCAGGCCGAAACCCGGAATGTTGGCCGTCCAGCCGAAGCCGGACGGTTTGAACAGCTCGATCGTCACCTTCAGCGCGTCGCCCGGTTCGGCTCCCTCGACGAAGATCGGACCGGTGACCGGGTTGACCCTGGCGAAGTCCATCCTGGCCACGTCGGCCACCGTGCTGTCGGCCTGCAACTGACCGCCGCCGGCATCAAGGCACTGGAACTCGATGGTCGAGCCGGGCGCCACCCGCTCGGCCGGGACAAAGGAATTGTCCCAGCCGAAATGATGATGGCGCCCGTGGATGGTGTAGTCGCAGTTATTGCACATCTTTTACATACACATTGTCGTAGTTGATCGGGATATGGACCGGGTCGACATAGAGGTTGTCGGCGCCGCCCATGCGGGCTGATTTCATGGTGAAGCGCTGCTCGTTGAAGACCGGCGCCCAGGGTGCGTCCTCCATCACCTTGTCGTAGATGGCGCTCCACATCTTATCGCGCTCGGCAGCCTTGGCGGGATCGACCACCGAGTCGGCCTCGGCCGCCTTGGCGTCGAGGTCCTTGTTGCAATACCACGACCAGTTCCAGCCACCCGGCACGGCGCCGGCACAGCCGAGGATCGGGCCGTAGAAGTTGGAGGGATCCGGGAAGTCGGCGATCCAGGCCATGCCGCCGGACCAGATCATCGGCGCGCCTGCCTTATCGCCGCCGGCGGCGATGACATTGGCCTGCGCCAGCGACTGGATGCCGGCCTTGATGCCGATCGCCGCCAGGTCCTGCTGGATCGCCTGGGCGATGCGCGGGTTGGGATCGGTGTTCATCGCGAACAGCTGCGTCTCGAACCCGTCGGGATGGCCGGCCTCGGCAAGCAGCGCCTTGGCCTTGGCGACGTCATAGGGATAGCCCTTGTATTCCTTGTCGTAGCCCGGCATCGACGGCGGCAGCGGCTGGTTGGCCGGCACGGCGCGGCCGTTGATGATCTGGATGATGCGCGCCTTGTTGATCGCCATGTTGACGGCCTGGCGCACCTTCACATTGTCGAACGGCGCCATGGTGGTGTTCATGGTGATATAGCCGGTGTGCAGCTGGCCGCCTTCGACGACGCGGGCCTTCTGCTCGGGATCGGCCATCACCTCCTGGAACTTGGCCGGCGGAATGCCGTCGCCGGGCACGTCGATCTCGCCCTTCTGCAGGCGCAGCAACGCCACGATCGGCTCCTGGCCGATCTCGAAGGTGATCTTGTCCAGATGCGGCAGGCCCTTGTGCCAATAATCCGCATTGCGTTCGAAGACGATGCGCTGGCCGAGCGTCCATTCGGCCAGCTTGAAGGCGCCGGTGCCGACCGGATGCTTGCCGAAATCGGCGCCGTATTTCTCGACCTCTTCCTTCGGCACGACATGCGAGAAGTTGATGGCCATGACATGCAGGAAGGTGGCGTCGGGCCGGGTCAGCTCGAACTTGACGGTATAGGGATCGACCACGGTGATACCGGAGAGACTTGTCGCCTTGCCGGCCGCGACATCGTCATAGCCCTTGATCGAGCCGAAGAAGCCGGCGCCCGGGCTCTGCGTCTTCGGATTGGTGACGCGGTCGAGCGAATATTTCACGTCGTCGGCCGTCATCTCGCGGCCATTGTGGAATTTCACGCCGTGGCGCAGCTTGAAGGTGAAGGTCTTGCCGTCGGGCGAAATCTCGTAGCTCTCGGCCAGGTCGGGCTTGAGGTTGGTGGTGCCGGGCTCATAGTCCATCAGCCCGTCGAACAGGCTCTTGATCATCGACCAGTTCTGCCAGTCGTAGCCGATCGCCGGATCGAGGGTGGCGACGTCGTCCTTGTAGGTGATGGTGATGGCGCCGCCCTGCTTGGCGTTGGGATCGACAGCGTCCTCGGCGCGGACGCTGGTCATGCCGAGCATCAGCGCCAAGGCCGACGCCGCTACCGTGGATGCGAGAAACTTTTTCATTGTTATGTTCCCTTTCTCTGTTCGGTTTTCATTTTCATCCGAGCTTGATGGTCATCTGAGCTTGATGCGGGGGTCGATGAAGGGCGCGATGATGTCGGCCAGGAGGTTGCCGAGCACGATGGCGAAGGCCGACACCAGCGTGACGCCCATGATGATCGGGATGTCGACGCGCTGGATGGCCTGCCATGCCAATTGGCCGATGCCGGGCCAGCCGAACACGCTTTCGACGACGACGATGCCGCCCATGAAGATGCCGATGTCGATGCCGATCATGGCGATGACCGGCAGGATGGCGTTGGGCAGTGCATGGCGGAAGATGATGGCGCTGCGGGCCAGGCCCTTGGCACGCGCGGTGCGCACATAATCCTGGCGCAGCACGTCGATCATCGAAGAGCGCATCATGCGGGCGTACCAGCCGGCGCCGAGGATGCCCATGGTCAGCGACGGCAGCACGAGATGGCGCCAGGTGCCGTAGCCGCCGATCGGAAACCAGCTTAGCCGCACGGCAAAGACGTAGAGCAGCAAAAGCCCGACGACGAATTGCGGCGCCGAGACGCCGACGAAGGAAGCGACCATCAAGGTCTGGTCGGCGGCGGTGCCGCGCTTGACGGCGGCGATCAGGCCCATGGAGAGCCCGATCAGCAGCTCGCACAGGATGGCGCCGACCATCAAAAGCAGGCTCGCCGGCAGCCGCGAGACGATCAGCTCGGTGACCTCGGAGCGCTGGATGTAGGAACGGCCGAGATCGCCGCTGGCGAGCTTCGTGAGATAGCGCCAGTACTGGACGACGAAGGGCTGGTCGAGGCCGAGCTGCTGGCGGATGTTCTCGACCGTCTGCGGCGTGGCGCTGCGGCCGGCGATCTGGCGCACCGGATCGGCCGGCAGGAGATAGAGCAGTGCGAAGGTGATCAGCGAGACGCCGAGCAGGATGAGCAGCGACTGGATCAGGCGGCGGCCGAGATAGGCGATCATGCCCGGCCCCCCATTATTCCCGGCCTCTTTGCGTCGGATCGAGGATGTCGCGCAGCGCGTCACCGATCAGGTTGAAGGCGAGCGCCAGCGCCAGGATCGCCGCACCGGGGAAGAACACCAGCCAGGGCGCCGCCTGGAAATAGGTCTGGTTCTCGAAAATGATGTTGCCCCAGGAGGCGGTCGGCGGCTGGACGCCGATGCCGAGGAAGGAGAGCGTCGCCTCGAGCAGCACGGTGGTGGAGATGCCGAGCGTGCCCCAGACGATAATGGTCGGCAGCAGATGCGGCAGGATGTGGCGGAACAGGATGCGCGGCGCGCCGGCGCCGATGGTGCGCTCGGCATCGATGAACTCGCGCTCGGCGAGCGATGAGGTTTCGGTGTAGATGACGCGCGCGGTCTGCACCCAGTTGACCAGCGCGATGACCATGGCGACGATCCACAGGCTCGGCTGGAATACCGCCGCCAGGCAAATGGCGAGCAGCAGCGCCGGAAAGGCCATCATCAGGTCGGTGAAGCGCATCAGCCCGCCGCCGATCCAGCCGCGGAAATAGCCCGCGGTGACACCGACAAAAGTGCCGATCAACAGCGCCACGCCATTGGCGACGATGCCGATGATCAGCGAGGTGCGGGCGCCGTAGAGCATGCGGGTCAACAAATCGCGGCCGAGCAGGTCGGTGCCGAGCCAGAATTTGGCATCCGGCGGCAGGGGCGAGCCTTCGATGGTCAGGCCGTCGAACATCTGTTCGTTGGGATCGTAGCCGGTCAGCCATGGCGCCAGCACCGCGCCGGCGACGACGATGGCGACGATGACCAGGCCGAGCAGCGCCAGGCGGCGTTTGACCAGCCGGCGCCAGACGCCGGGACGCGGCTTGGCCGGCATGCGCGACAGGGCCGCAAGATCAGGCGCGATGGGACTGGTCATCGCCGCCTTCCTCGCCTGTTGCTTCCTCACCCGTTGCTTCGGCACTTGTCATCGCCACGATGCGGCGTGCGGCATCCTCGACGCTGATCTGCCAGCTCATCGCCAGGGAACGCAGCTGCGCATAGGCGCGCTCGTCGTCGGTGCCTTTCGACAGCGCCGCCACCGCGCGCACGATGGTCTGGCGCTCGGCGACACGCTGGCGAAGCGAGGCGATCTCGCTGGCCAGGTGTTTGCGCGCCTCGAAACTCTGGCGGGCGATCAGCAGCGCGCTGTAGACGCCGGCATTGCCGACCGGCTTCAAGAGCTGCGCGTCCGCCTTGTGCGACAAAGCCCATTCGATGCGGCCTGGCGCCTCGGAACCGATCAGCGCCACCAGCGGCATCGGCGCTTCGCCCGGTTTCCACGGGAATTGCTCGTCGAAGCCGAGATCGGCGTCGAAGAAGACGAAATCGGCGGCCAGCACTTCGGGCGGCGGTTCGGGCCAGCAGTCCAGCGTGACCAGGCCGATGGCCGACAACTGCCTGGTGATCGCCTGCACCGTCGGATGCGGGCGATGCAGGATGAAGGCCCTGGCGCCGCCGAGATTGGGGATGCGGGGGATTCTCGTCACGACACCACCCTCAGGCGCGGTCGGCCGAATGTTTTTGCCGGGTCGTAGCGCGACAGATAGGGGTCCGGCGCGACCTCGTCCTCGCGGCTGACGACCTCGAAGAAGCCATCGGCGATCCGCCCGATGATCACCGGCAGTGTCGCGTGCTGGGAATGGGCGTCGATGGCAATCGGCCCGAGCCGGGTGGAGAAGCGGCGTTCTGCGAAGGCCTTGGAAAATTCCGCCGGACCGGCGTCGGGATCGCGCGAGAGCACGTCGGCCATCACCTGCACGGAGGCATAGGCGGAGGCCTCGAAAGACGAGGCGAAGGCGGCCGGCCGTGGCGCGAAATAGGGCCCGACCGACAGATGCCCCTTACCGGATTCGCCGATCGCCGGCAGCTCGCCCTCGGTGAGGTTGCAGGAGATGACGGGGCAGGTTTCCGGACTGAAGGCGGAATCGTCCCTGCCCAAGTCGCGATAGGCGGCCAGGAAGGCGTAGGATGAGGTGCCGATCAGGTTGTTGAGGATGAAGCTCGGCCGCGTCGCCCGGATTTCCGCGATCAGGCGCGACACGTCGGTCTCGCCGATGCGCAGATAGCGCTCGCCCAGCACCTTGCCGCCGGCATCCGCGATCAGGTCGCGAGCGACGCGGTTCATCTCCCAGCCCCAGATGTAGTTCGAGCCGAGCAGGAAGCCGTTGGCGCCGAAGCGCGGCGCGACATGGGCCATCAGCGGCACCAAATGCTGGTTGGGGCAAGCGTGCATGTAGACGACATGCTCGTTGGCCTCGAACCCTTCATAGGGGCAGGCGTACCAGAGCATGCCGCCCGCCTTCTCGAGCACCGGGATCGTCTCCTTGCGGCTCCAGGAGGTGACGCAGCCGACGACATGGCGGGCGCTGCTGGTCTTGAAGATGTCCTCGCAGAGCGTCGCGTAGCGATCCGCGTTGCTTTGCGGATCGCGCTCGATCGGCACCAGCTCGATACCATGGCCGCGATCCGCATTGATGTCGGCTATGGCGCGCATGGCGCCCATGCGGCACGCATCGGAGACGAGTTGGTAGCTCCCCGAACGGGAATAAAGGATGCCGATCTCGATGCGCCGTTTCAAACAGGACCCCAGAAATGACAATGCCCCGCAGCCTGCGCCCGGAAGGGCGAGGCATACGAGGCATGTTTGCCGCCCGGCGATCAGGGCCGGTATTTCGCCTTAGCGTATTCCGTCCGGCGGGTCAGTCAAGCCCTTACCGGCGTCGACACGCAACGCCACGGCTCGCCAATCGGCCGTGACGGCTATCTGGCTGTCGCTCTTTGGCTGTGTTGGCGGGCATAGGACACACAGGCGTCCACCGTGCTGACACAGAGCGCATCGCGACTGTTCGGCAAATTGTTGTCGCCGGCATAGGCGACTTCGGCGACGCGGCCGTCGACCATGCGTATTTGCGTGTCGCAATAGCCGCCGGGAGCGACATTGACGGAGCCGCCGACCGTCGGGATCGCACCTAGCGCCAGGGTTGGGACGACAATGCTGAGATTGCCGCGCTGAACGACGCGCTTGTAGGTCCAGATCTGGCCAGAGTGACCGGCGTCCGCGGTGGCGGTCGGAAAGCCCGCGCACATTCGAACATCGGCTTCGCTGAGGCCGACCATCTCCTTGCGAGCCGCCGCCGTCGTGGGGTCAACCTTGGCGATGCGCGATGTATCGTCTGGAATGACGCAGGAGGACTGGACGCCGACGACAAGAACAGGAAGGGCAAGCTTTCTAATACAGGAAAATGTCATACCGATTTTCGGATTTGCCCTGTTGTGGGATTTTGCGTGGCACCCGGCCGCTCCCTCTACCTAGGCAAGCAGGCGAGCGGATCAACCCGTGCAGCTTCACGAAAAAGTGGCCGAGGCTGCAACATCAAGGATTGCGCGTCACGAGACGTGGCGCCGCACCAAATCAATGCCCCTGCAACTGCCGCCGCCGCCAGGCGGCAGGCGCTTCGCCGACCCGTTCGCGGAAGAAGCGTGAGAAGTAGGCCGGATCGTCGAAGCCGATCTCGTAGGCGATGCTCTCGACGGTGCGGACGGTGAACAGAAGCAGCCGCTTGGCCTCCAGCAGCCGCCGCTCGCCGACCACGCGCTTGACGCCGCTGCCCAGCACCGCGCGGCTGGCCTTGTCGAGAAGATGCGGCGTCGTGGCCAGCGCTTCGACGTAGCGGTCAACCGGCCAGTTGTCGCGGAAATGGGCATCGACGAGACGGCGCAGGCCCTGCGCCAGCGAGGCTTCGGATGAGCCTGCGGCGTCCTTCACCTCGGGGCCGAGACGCGCGATATGGGAGAGCGCGACGGCGATCAGCGACGGCAAGGTCTTGTCGTTGCCGGCCTGCGCTTCGGTGTATTCGGCGGCAATCATGTCCAGCACCGCCGCCAGCCGTTTCCAGGCGGCGTGCTGCGGCAGGCCGTCGGCGAAGACCGGCCTGTCCAGCGGCAGCAGGCTGTGCGCTTCTATTGCCGCGAGCGCATCGTCGGCGACTGAAACGACGATCGCGTCGGTGCCGGGGCCGATCGAGAAGCCATGCACGACATTGCTCGGCACGAAGCTGACGGCTGGCGCCGAAAAGTCCCAGGATTGGTCCTCGATGCGATAGGTGCCGGAGCCGCTGGTCCAGTAGGTGATCTGGCCCATCTGCGGATGCTTGTGCGCGGCGACCTGGCCGAGATGGATATTGCTGCGCGCAAGCACTGTCTCGACATGCAGGAAACCGACATCGAGCGGCCGCACGGGCTCGCCATAGACGAAGAAATCGGGGATGGAGTTCTGGCTCATGGCGCCGGAAAAAGTCCAATCGGTTTTGCGGTTCCGTCCATAGCTGATCCTCGGCCCCGACGCTAGGATCGCATACCAAGTGGAGGAACATCATGCGGTCAGAAGATTTCCGTGCCGACAGAGCGCGCCCGTTCACGGGCGCCGAATATCTGGAGAGCCTGCGCGACGGCCGTGAGGTCTTTATCAACGGTGAACGCATCGCCGACGTCACCACGCATCCGGCGATGCGCAATTCGGCGCGGTCGCTGGCATGCCTCTACGACGCGCTGCATGACCCCAGGCGGCGCGAGACGCTGACCTCGGCCACCGACACCGGATCGGGCGGCTACACCCACAAATATTTCCGTGTCGCCAAATCCTCCGGCGAACTCGTCGCCCAACAGACGGCGATCGCCGAGTGGTCGCGCATGTCCTATGGCTGGATGGGCCGCACGCCCGACTACAAGGCGGCGCTGATGAACACGCTCGGCGCCAATGCCGACTGGTACGGACCGTTCAAGGCCAATGCGCTCGCCTGGCACAGCAGAGCCCAGGAAGCCGTGCTGTTCATGAACCACGCCATCGTCAACCCGCCGATCGACCGCCACAAGCCGGCAGAGCAGGTGAAGGACGTTTTCGTCCACATCACCAAGGAGACCGATGCCGGCATCTACGTCTCCGGCGCCAAGGTGGTGGCGACGTCCTCGGCACTGACGCACTACAATTTCCTGGCGCAGAGCTCGGCGACCGTCACCGAGGATCCATCGCTGTCGGTGATGTTCATCGTGCCGATGAACGCGCCGGGCATAAAGATGTTCTGCCGCGTCTCCTATGAACAGACGGCCAACACGGTGGCGGCACCGTTCGACTATCCGCTGTCGTCGCGCTTCGACGAGAACGACGCGATCCTGGTGCTCGACAATGTCTTCATCCCCTGGGAGGACGTTCTGGTGCTGCGTGACGCGCAGAAGATCCTGTCGTTCCATCCGGCGTCGGGCTTCATGCACGGCTATTGCTTCCAGGGCTGCACGCGCTTTGCCGTCAAGCTCGACTTCCTCGCCGGCCTGCTGGCCAAGGCGCTGCGCGCCACCGGCGGCGATGCTTTCCGCGGCAACCAGGCGGCACTGGGCGAGGTGATCGCGCTCCGGCACATGTTCTGGAGCTTTTCCAACGCGATGGCTTACAACCCCATCCCGTGGGCGAATGGCGCGGTGCTGCCCAATCTGGAAGCCGCATTGGCCTACCGCACCTTCATGTCGGAAGCCTATCCGCGCGTCATCGACACCGTGCGCCGGGTGATCGCGTCCGGGCTGATCTACCTACCGTCGTCGGTGCGCGACTTCAACAATCCCGAGATCGACAAATATCTGGCGCAGTATGTGCGCGGCTCCAACGACATGGGCCATGTCGAGCGCATCAAGATCATGAAGCTGCTGTGGGACGCGACCGGCACCGAATTCGGCGGCCGCCACGCGCTCTATGAGCTGAACTATGCCGGCGCGCCGGAAGAGGTGCGGCTGCAGGTGCTGAAGGGCGCCGAACGCGGCGGCCGGCTGAAGGCGATGGAGGAACTGGTCGACACCTGCATGGCCGACTATGACGAGAATGGCTGGACGGGCGATACCTGGCTCAATCCGCTTCCCGCCTCGGCCGGGTGAACGCCGATGGCCACGCAGATTTCGAAGGCCGATTTCCGCGACGCCATGGCAAGGGTCTGCGCTCCGGTCAACATCGTCACCACCGATGGCCCGGCGGGGCGCGGCGGCTTCACCGCCACCGCCATGTGCAGCGTCTCCGACGAGCCGCCGACGCTGCTGGTGTGCATGAACGGACGTTCGGCGCAGGCCGCCATGTTCCTCGCCAACCGGCGCTTCTGCGTCAACGTGCTGACGCATGACCATATGCATCTGGCGGGAAAGTTCGCCGGCGCGACCCGGGACATGGAAGCGCGCTATTCGGCGGCGCGCTGGCAGACGCTGACGTCGGGCACGCCGGCGCTATCGGACGCGATCGTCAATTTCGATTGCGAGATCGAGGACGTGCATATCGTCGGCACGCACAATGTCATGATCGGCCGCGTCATCGACGTCAGGCACGGCAGCGGCGGCTCGGCGCTGCTCTATGTCGACCGGAATTACACGCAGCCGACGCGGTTGGGCAGTTTTGGCGGGTGAGCCTCAGCTCTCGCCGTCGATCAGGGTTTCCAGGAGATCGAGCAGTTGCTCCAGCCGCTCATGGCCAAAGCGGCGTTCGATGTCGTCGTAAATGACGCGGCGCTCGGGCGAGAGGGCATCGATCAGGGCGGAACCCGCCGGGGCGATGGTCAGGACGACGCGGCGGCCGTCGCCTTCGGCCTTGTTGCGGGTGATGAATTTGCGTCCCTCGAGCGCCTTGATGATGCGTGTCAGGCTGGGCGGCAGCACCGAGGCGCGGTCGGCCAGCTCCGTCGCCTCGACCGGGCCGGCTTCGCTCAGCACGCGCAGCACGCGCCATTGCTGTTCGGTCACGTCATGGGCGGCAAGCATGGGACGAAACCGCGCCATCACCACTTCACGGGCGTGAAGCAATGCCATCGGCAGGGAGCGACGAGTATTTTCCGGCAGCAAGTGAAATTCTCTCCAACGCTGGCTCGCGATCGGTGGCGGGCTTTGCCCAGCAGCGCTGGCCCTCAGCGCCGTCACCGTCATCCCGTATCGTCGTGCCAAGCCCGATGCAAGACTTGACTTCGGCGGGATCGCATGTAATTAACGCGTTAATTATAACAAAGCAATGTTGCAGGGAACGAGACGCGGTGCCTCACTTCTCCATCGAGTATTCGGCCAATCTCGATGCCAAGGTCGATATGGGCGAATTGTGCGCGCTGGTGTTGCGCACGGTGCTGGACACCGGGCTGTTCGAGACCGGCGCCGTGAGGGTGCGGGCCTTTCGCGCCGACGCGTATGCCATTGCCGACAGGCTGCCGGAAAACGCCTTCCTCGACATGTCGTTTCGCATCGGGACCGGCCGGAGCGCCGAGGACAAGAAACGGACAGGAGAAGCCATCTTCGCGGCCGTAAGCGAATATCTGGCAGCGCTGTTCGAGACGCCGCATTTCGCCTTGTCGCTGGAGATCAGGGAAATCTACCCAGTGCTGAGCTGGAAGAAAAACGCAATCCACCCGCGGCTGCGCGGCAAGTGACGGAAGCTGATATGTCCGATCTCGAAGGCAATCTGAAAAAGGCCGAAGCCTATCTGGCCCGCTTCAAGCGCGACGGCGTGCTGAACCAGATCGGCGGCGAGGCGGTGCCGGCCGCCGACGGCTCGACCTTCGAGACCATGTCGCCGGTCGATTTGAAGCCGCTGGCCAAGGTCGCACGCGGGGGCGCCGCCGATATCGACCGCGCCGCCAAGGCGGCTAAGGCGGCGTTCCCGGCCTGGGCCGCCATGCCCGGCGAAGCGCGCAAGAAGCTGCTGCACAAAATCGCCGACGCCATCGAGGCACGGGCCGAAGAGATCGCCTTCGTCGAATGCATGGATACCGGCCAGGCGCTGAAGTTCATGGCCAAGGCGGCGTTGCGCGGCGCGGAGAACTTCCGCTTCTTCGCCGATCGTGCGCCGGAAGCGCGTGACGGCGAGACGCTGCGGACGACAGGCCAGGTCAACATCACCACGCGCGTGCCGATCGGTCCGGTCGGCGTTATCACGCCGTGGAACACGCCGTTCATGCTGTCGACCTGGAAGATCGCGCCGGCGCTGGCCGCCGGCTGCACCGTCGTTCATAAGCCGGCTGAGTTTTCGCCGCTGACCGCACGGCTGCTGGTCGAGATTGCCGAGGAGGCCGGCTTGCCGAAGGGTGTGTGGAACCTGGTCAATGGCCTCGGCGAGCATGCCGGCAAGGCGCTGACCGAGCATCCCGACATCAAGGCGATCGGCTTCGTCGGCGAAAGCCGCACCGGCTCGATGATCATGAAACAGGGCGCCGACACGCTGAAGCGCGTGCATTTCGAACTTGGCGGCAAGAACCCGGTGATCGTGTTCGCCGACGCCGATCTCGAACGTGCCGCGGATGCGGCGGTGTTCATGATCTACTCGCTCAACGGCGAGCGCTGCACCTCGTCGTCACGACTGCTGGTCGAAGCTTCCGTGTACGACAAGTTCACCGATCTGGTGGCGGAAAAGGCAAAGCGCATCACAATAGGCCATCCGCTCGACCCCAAGACCGTTGTCGGACCGCTGATCCATCCGGTGCACGAGGAAAAGGTGCTGTCCTATATCGAGATCGGCAAATCGGAGGGCGCGGTGGTCGCCGCCGGCGGCGGCAAGTTCGCCGGACCGGGTGGCGGCTGCTATGTCAGCCCGACGCTGTTTACCGGCGCCACCAACACAATGCGCATCGCCCAGGAGGAGATTTTCGGGCCGGTGCTGACGGCAATCGCCTTCAAGGACGAGGCGGAGGCGCTGGCGCTCGCCAACGACACGCAGTACGGCCTGACCGGCTATCTCTGGACCTCGGACGTGACCCGCGCCTTCCGCTTCACCGATGCGCTGGACGCCGGCATGATCTGGGTCAATTCGGAGAATGTGCGGCATCTGCCGACGCCGTTCGGCGGCGTCAAGAACTCCGGCATCGGCCGCGACGGCGGTGACCATTCCTTCGATTTCTACATGGAGACGAAGAACATCGCCTTCGCCACTTCAGCGCACGCGATCCAGAAACTCGGCGGCTGACGGAGGAAATCAGATGCCCTTGCCCAAGCCCAACCTCTATCCCGCCTTCAACATCGTGCGCCTCAGCCATGTCGAGCTGGCCGTCACTGACCTCGCCAGATCGCGCGCGTTCTATGTCGACACGCTCGGCCTGCAGGTCACCGACGAGACATCGGGCGCCATCTACCTGCGCGCCATGGAGGAGCGTGGCCATCATTGCATCGTGCTTCGCAAGGCGACGACGCCGGAAGCGCGCGATCTCGGCTTCAAGGTCTTTTCCGACGAGGATCTCGACAAGGCGGTGCATTTCTTCAAGGGCAAGGGCCTGCCGGTGGAATGGGTCGAGCGGCCCTACCAGTCGCGCACCTTCCGCACCCGCGACCCGCACGGCATTCCGCTGGAGTTCTATGCCCAGATGGAAAGGCTGCCGCCGATCCACCAGAAATATGCGCTCTACAAGGGCGTCAAGCCGCTGCGCATCGACCACTTCAACTGCTTCTCGCCCAATGTCGACGAGTCCGTCGGCTTCTACAACGAGCTCGGCTTTCGGGTCACCGAATACACCGAGGATGCGGCAACCGGAAAGCTGTGGGCGGCCTGGACGCATCGCAAGGGCGGCGTCCACGACATCGCCTTCACCAACGGCGTCGGCCCGCGCCTGCATCATGTCGCCTTCTGGGTGCCGACGCCGCTCAACATCATCGACCTGCTCGACCTCATGGCGACGACCGGCTATCTGCCGAACATCGAGCGCGGCCCCGGCCGCCACGGCATATCCAACGCGTTCTTCCTCTATGTCCGCGACCCGGACAACCACCGCATCGAGATCTACTGTTCGGACTACCAGACGGTCGATCCCGACCTCGAGCCGATCAAGTGGGACCTCAAGGACCCGCAGCGCCAGACGCTGTGGGGCGCACCGGCCCCGAAAAGCTGGTTCGAGGAGGGCAGCACCTTCGCCGGCGCGGCGGCACGCCAGCCGGATCTGACGGCGTCGCCGATCATCGCGCCGTAGGCGGGTTTTGAGTTGATGTCAGCATTCCTTGTCGCCCCCCTCTGTCCTGCCGGACATCTCCCCCTCAAGGGGGGAGATTGGCTGGCTTCACGGCCCACGCCCTCCTTGCAACGCTGGAAATTGGCGAAAGCAGAGACAAAATCCAATCTCCCCCCAAGAGGGGGAGATGTCCGGCAGGACAGAGGGGGGCGCCGTAGAACTCTGTCCCTGCAGACATCCATCGCCACCACCGGAGCCGCAGCATGACCCCGCCCCGGCTCGCCACCTTCACCGCCGGCGGCAAGACGCGCTATGGCGCGGTCACCGGCCAGGGCGTCGTCGACCTGGCGGCTCGCTACAGCCAGTGGCCGACATTGCGCGAAGTGATCGAGGCTGGCGCCTTGCGGCGGCTGGCGGAAGAGGCCGAGGCGTTCGCCGCCGATTTCCCGCTCGATGCCGTCGCCTACGACATTCCTATCCCCTCGCCGGAGAAGATCATCTGCGTCGGCGTCAACTATCCGGACCGCAACGAGGAGTACAAGGACGGCCAGGCGGCGCCTTCGAACCCCTCGCTGTTCATCCGCTTTCCGCGCTCCTTCGTCGGCCATGACGCGCCACTGGTACGGCCGCCGGAATCGCCGCAACTCGACTATGAGGGCGAGATCGTCATCGTGATCGGCAAGGGCGGCCGGCGCATCGCCGAGACCGATGCGCTCGGCCACATTGCGGCGCTGTCGCTGTGCAATGAAGGCACCATCCGCGACTGGGTGCGGCATGCCAAGTTCAACGTCACGCAAGGCAAGAATTTCGACCGCACGGGCTCGATCGGCCCATGGCTGGTGCCGTTCACGGATGAGGCGCAGATCGCCGATATCGCGCTCTCCACCCGCGTCAATGGCGAGATCCGCCAGCAGGATCGAACCAGCCGGATGATCTTTCCCTTCCGCAAGATCATCAACTACATCTCGACCTTCACCACGCTGGTGCCGGGCGATATCATCGTCACCGGTACGCCGACCGGCGCCGGCGCCCGTTTCGATCCGCCGATCTGGCTGAAGCCGGGCGATGTGATCGAGGTCGAGGCCGACGGTATCGGCCTGCTTCGCAACGGTGTCGTCGACGAGGCAAGCGTATGACCCCCGAGCAAGTCGAAGACGCCGCGGCGCGGCTGTTCGAGGCCGAGCGGTCGCGCCGGCAGATCCGGCTACTCAGCCTCGATTTTCCCGAGGCAACGATGGAGGACGCCTACCGCGTCCAGGCGGCGCTCGTGGCGCGCAAGATCGGCGCCGGGCTGAAGCCGAAGGGCTGGAAGATCGGCCTGACCTCCAAGGCGATGCAATATGCGCTGGCCATCGACACGCCGGATTCGGGCGTGCTGTTCGACGATATGTTCTTCAGCGACGGCGCTGCGGTTCCGACCGGCCGCTTCATCCAGCCGCGCGTCGAGGCCGAGATCGCCTTCGTCATGAAGGCGCCGCTGAAGGGGCCCGGCGTGACCCTCTTCGACGTGCTCAACGCCACCGACTACATCACGCCGGCGCTTGAAATCCTCGACACCCGCATCGAGCGTGTCAATGCCGAGACCAAGAAGGTACGCACCTTCTTCGACACGATTTCCGACAATGCCGCCAATGCCGGCATCGTCATGGGCGGCCGGCCGCAGCGACCGCAAGAAGCCGACATGCGCTGGATCGGCGCCATTGTTTCGCGCAATGCCGAGGTCGAGGAGACCGGGCTTGGCGCCGGCGTGCTCAACCATCCGGCGATGGGCATCGCCTGGCTGGCGGACCGGCTCGCCCGCTACGGCATGTCGATCGCGGCTGGCGAGGTGGTGCTGTCGGGATCCTTCGTGCGGCCGGTCGAAGCGCGGCCCGGCGACACCATCGTTGCCGATTTTGGCAGTTCGGGAACGGTCAGCATCCATTTTGCGATGAGTTGACTGCGCAGTCGGCAGCAGCGCTCACGTGCCCCGCAGGTAAGCCACTACCACGTCGGCGGCGATGGTCGAGATGCGCATGCCGGCATTCCTGTTGACGTCACCCTCGACGCGGCTCTGCACCCAGCCGAGGAAAGCAAAGGCGCGTAGCGCTGAAAACAGTGGCAAGGACGCGATGTCCTCTGGCGTCAGGTCTCGCTCCTGGCGGTAGCCATCGAGCAGCGACGCCTCGATCAGCGGATAGATCGCTTCGTCGCGGTTCTGGTAGAGTGCCACGGCAAGATCGTAGACGTGCCAGCCATGGCCGCAATCGTCGAAGTCGATGATCTGGATGGCGTCGCCGTCGAGCAGAACGTTCTCGCGCACCAGATCGGCATGGATCAGGCCGAAATTGCGCGCGCTACGCTCATGCCGCGATAGCGCCGCGACCGCCTTCTCGTGGGCACGGAACACCAGTTCGCGGCTGGTATCGTCGAGAAACGGGCAGGTTTCGAAACGGCCCCATATGGGGGTCGCACCGAAAAAGCCTTCGAAATCCCAGCTGTGACGGGCAAAGCCAGGCGGCGTCGCCCAGCCGGCGGCGGCATTGTGCATGCGGGCGATGGTTCGCCCGATGGCCGTGAATACCCGCCTTGCCTGTTCGGGCGCATAGCCGAGCGGCACGCCGCGCGCGCCGACAGCGCGGCCTTCCAGCCAGCTCAGACAATCGACCTGACGCGGCGCCGCTGTGCCGGTGCCGACCGGCACGAACAGATCGCCGTTCAACGTCGGCACCGGGGATGGCGTGGCGACCCCGGCCGATTGCAGGAAGCCCATCCACTGCAATTCCGAAGACAGCGCGGCATCCGAGTGATAGCCCGGCCTGTGGATGCGCATGGCGGCCGGCTGGCCATCGGGCAGGCGAATGCGGAAGACCGCATTTTCGCGGTATTTCAGCAGTTCCGGTTCACTGTCGCGAACGCCCCAATGTTCGAGCGCACGCCTGGCAAGCGCGGTGACATCCGCTTCCGTCTCGGGCTCCGATTGCGCGGAAACAGCGCTCACGCCGTAACCCCGCCGACTTCTTCCAGCACTTCGTCCAAGGTTGCGATCAAGAGATCGGCATTGTCGCGCGAAAACGGCATTGGCGGGCGTATCTTCAGCACATTGCCATGAATGCCGGTCTTGCCCACCAGCACGCCGCGATGGCGCATTGCGTTGATGATACGCCCGGCGATGTCAGGCGCGGGCTCGCGGGTCTCACGGTCATGGACCAGCTCGGCGCCGAAGAACAAACCCGCGCCCCTGACCTCGCCGATGCATTCGCGGCGGTCCGCCAGCGGGCGCAGCAGCCCGAGTGCATGGGCGCCGACGTCGCGCGCATTGCCGACGAGGTTCTCCTGCTCGATGACATCGAGCACCGCGCTGGCCACGGCGCAGGAAACCGGATTGCCGCCAAAAGTGTTGAAGTAACGGAAGGCGTCGCGGAACGTCGCAAGGATTTGCCCAGTGGTGACGACGGCGGCGACCGGATGGCCGTTGCCCATTGGCTTGCCCATGGTGACGATGTCGGGGGTGAAGCCGGCGCGCTGATGGCCCCAGAAATGGCTGCCGGTGCGGCCGAAGCCGGGCTGCACCTCATCGGCGATGACCAGGCCGCCGGCGTCGCGCACCGCCGCCACGGCATCATCGAAAAAGCCGCTGGGCAGTGTCGGGAAGCCTTCATTGGCGAGCAGCGGACACAGAATCATGCCGGACAGGCCAATGCCGTCTTTCGCCAGCGAGGCAATGGCCTCGCGCACCACGTCGCCAAAGGTCTTGCCGTTAGCCATCGGATCGGGATGGCGAAAACTGTCGGGTGCCGGCACCAGCCTGACATGACGGGCGCGGCCACCGACCGGCGGCATGCGGGTCGAGAGCTGCGAAACCGCCGTGGTGTTGCCGTGATAGGTGGCATCGGTGGCGATGATGCCCATCTGGCCCGATGCCGCCTGCGCCATGCGCAGCGCGATGTCGTTGGCCTCGCTGCCGGTGCAGGTCAGGATGGCGGTGGAAAGGCTTGCATCGAACGTCCCCGTCAACCGCTCGACATAATCGAGGATGGCGGTGTGCAGATAGCGGCTGTGGGTGTTGAGCAGGCTCGCCTGCCGGCACAGCGCCTCGACAACATGCGGGTGGCAGTGGCCGACATGGGCGACATTGTTGTAAGCATCGAGATATTTGCGGCCGTCGGCGTCGTAGAGCCAGACGCCTTCGCCGCGCACGAGGTGCACGGGCTCGTCGTAGAACAATTGCGACTTGGCGCCGAGCAGGCGGCCGCGCCGGCCAACCAAGGTTTCCTCGGCGATCTTCTTCTGCGATTGAGTCATCCGTCGGTTCCAAAGCCTCGTTGTATTCAATTGTCCGTCAGAGCTTCGACAGGCCTGCGCCGATCGCCTCGCCGATTTTGGCGACGTCGGCGGCGCTGATGATCAGCGGCGGCGACAGGATGATGTTGTTGCCTGACACGCGCAGCATGACGCCGGCCTCATAGGCCGCCTCCGAGACCACGGCCATGGTCTTCTTGTCGGCGGATTTTTTTGTGGCGCGGTCGGAGACCAGCTCGACCGCCGCCATCAAGCCCTTGTACCTGACATCGCCAACGATGGCGTGCTTCGCCTTCAGGCCTTCGAGCACGGCCGCAAGTTCGACACCGCGCGCTGCGGCGTTCTCGTTCAGGCGAAGCCGTTTGGTTTCGGCAAGCGCCGCCAGTCCCGCGGCGCAGCCGACAGGATGGCCGGAATAGGTGTAGCCGTGGCCGATCGCGCCGAAGCTGGTCTTGTCGGCCTCGAAGACATCGGCGACCTTGCCACCGATCAGCGTGGCACCGAGCGGGAAATAGCCTGACGTGATCGCCTTGGCGATGGTCATGAAATCCGGCTTCACACCCGACAGCCGCGAGCCCGCCCAGGCGCCGGTGCGGCCAAAGCCGGTGACGACCTCGTCGGCGATCAAAAGGATTTCGTGGCGGTCGCAGATCTCGCGCACCAGCGGCATGAAGCTCTCATGCGGAACGATGACGCCTCCGGCGCCGAGCACAGGCTCCATGATGAAGGCGGCGATGGTGTCGCCGCCCTGGAAAGCGATCTCGTCCTCCAGCGCCTTGGCGCACAGTTTCGCCAGCCGAGCCGGATCGGTCTCGTCGAACGGGTTACGGAAGGTCCAGGGTGCGGGAATGTGGAAGACGCCGGGCAGCAGCGGCTCGTAGTTGCGGCGGAAATTGGCATTGCCGTTGACCGAGGCGGCGCCGAAATGCGTGCCGTGATAGCCCTTCTTCAGGGCAAGGAATTTCGTGCGGTCGCCCTGGCCGCGGATCTTCCAGTATTGCCGGGCGAGCCGCAGCGCCGTCTCTACCGAATCCGAACCGCCCGAGGTGAAGAAGGTCCGCACCATGCCTTCCGGCGCGAACCATTCAGAGAGTTCGTAGGCGAGCTCGATAGATGGTCCGGTCGAGGTGCCGCGAAAGCCCGAATAGTAGGGCAGCGCGCCGAGCTGGTCGGCGATCGCCTTCTTGATGGGATCGCAGCTGTAGCCGAGGTTGACGTTCCACAGACCACCGACGGCATCGAGCACGCTGTTGCCGTCGATGTCGGTGACGGTGACGCCCTCGCCCTTCATGATCACCTTTGGCGGATTGGCCCGCATCTCGGCCGGGTGCGCCATCGGATGCCAGATCGGCTTGGCGTTCGTCTCGGTGAGGAAATTGATGTCGCGCATGACAGGCTCCGGAAATGGTTCTCAGACGGCGGGGACGAGGTCGAAATGGCCGAGTGCCTCGGCGTAGGAAAATGCCGGCCGGGCAACGTCGAAATGAACCGTGCGCATGCCGGCGGCACGGCCGCCATCGATATTGCGCTGCTGGTCGTCGACGAATACGCAAGCGCCGGCGGGCAGGCCGAGCGCTTCGGTGACGAAGGCATAGGCGCGCGGGTCGGGCTTGAGGATGCCGGTATGGGTGGCATCTACGATCACATCGAACAAGCCGAGCAGCGGCAGTTTTTGGCGGAAGCCGGCGCCATAGAACAGGTCGAGTTCGTTGGACAGGATCGCGAGGCGAAAGCCGGCCGCATGGACGGCGCGGATGGCACTGTCGGCCTCGGGCCGCACCACTTTTTCCGGCTCGGCGCCGCGGGCGCGCTGGACGAAGGTTTCCATCGCCTGCCAGTCTTCGCCGACGAGCCGGCCGACCTCGCTGGTGCGGGTGCGCCAATAATCACGCTCGCTGATCTCGTCGGCCTGCATCGCACGCCACAGCGGATCACTGGCCGGATCGAACGGCCCGCGCCATTGCAGCGCGCCGGGCTTCAGGCCGAGCGCCTGCTCGGTCAAGGCATGGGTTTCGAACAGCGTTCGCGTGACGACGCCGCCGAAATCAAGGACAAGCGCCTGGGCCGGGACAGCGCTCACGCGGCCACTCCCTTGGCAGGTGCACCGCGCGGGACAATGCCTTCCTCGACCCAGCGGTCGAAGATCTCGAGCGCCTTGGCGACGAAGGCGTCGCTGTTGATGTGGGCGTCGATCTCGTGGAACTCGATCCCAGCGGGAATAGCCTTGCGCATTTCGTCGACGAAGGCGGCAAGGGCCTCGGGTTCGTAGAGCGGTTCGCCCTGCATGTCCCACTCCTGGATGCCGCCCGTAGGCAGGATGAAGGCGGAGCGCCCTTTGGACGCGCCGAGCTTGGCGGCGATGGTCCTGGCGACCTGGCGGCGATCATCGGCATCGACGGTTACAGAGGCAATCAGCCTGTTATGGGCATGAAACGGCCGCTGCGAAAACTTAGCCGGCAAATCCTGCCAGGTCGGCAGGTCGACCATATCCACGGCGCCCGGTGCCGCGATCTGCGGGATGCCACGGGCGCCGGCGTTCTCCAGCCGGTCGGCGCCGGAGCTGACGACGGAGCCGGCAAGATGGTTGGTGATTTCCTGCAGGCTGAAGTCGAACACCGCGCAGAAATGACCCTGGCCGGCAATCGATTCGAAGGCACGGCCGCCCATTCCAGTGGTGTGAAAGACGGCGACGTCATAGCCGCGCCGTTCCAGCGCCGGTTTCAGCGTCTTCATGTAGCGCAGGCAACTGCCGCCGAGCGAGGTCATGCCGATGGTCGGCCCGAGAGCAGGCGCCGACGCGCGTGACGCAAGCACGATCCTGGCCGCGCCGACGACCGCGCCGCAGGCCTGCGACAGGACCAGCTTGCAGATGTTGTTGAGGCCGTAGAGCCCTCCCGCCCAGAGGATCATCATCAGGTCGGGCGCGACGCGCTCGGGTGGAATGAGGTGCGAATAGGCGATGGTCGAGACGACGAATTTCGGCACGCCGAGCGGCAGGCAAAGCGCAACGTCGAGCGCCAGATCGGTGCCCATCGAACCGCCGATGGCGATGAAGGCGTCGATCTCGCCGCGCTGATGGAGTTGGCGCACCAGTTGCACCGCCCCACCGGCCATCAGTGTCATGGCGGTGTTTTCGTCGCCGCTCGACACGATCTCGGCGATCGTCACATCGACAGCGCGGGCCACGGCATGCTTGTCGTGATCGGGGCTGTAGGGCGGATCGCCGAGCACGCTGACATCCATCATGACGGCGCGGCCGCCCGATGCCTCGATGCAGGCTTTCATGAACAGCAGCTCATCGGCCTTGGTGTCGCCGGTGCCGATGACCAGGATGCGGGGCGCGGGATCCACGGGCATCAGGCCTGCCTCCTCAGGGTTTGCAGATTCTCGCCATTGAGACGCATCGAAATTTCCCGCGCCGCGGCGACGGCCGCAAGCCCTCGTGCCGCGATGTCGGCTGCCGTCGTCCTGGCCTTCGGCGCGGCCACCGCGATGGTGCCGAGCGCGAAGCCGTCCGCAGCGAGGATTGCCGCCGCGACGCCGATGACACCTTCTTCCAAGCCCTGGTCGCAGATCGAGTAGCCGCGCCCGCGCGCCTCATCCAAGGAGCGGGAGATGGCGGCCGGCTCGATCAACGTGTGCGCGGTGAACGCCTCGAGGGGACCCGCCAGGCATGCCTTTACGGTCTCCTCCCTGGCGAAGGCCAGATAGACGATGCCGGAGGCGGTCGAATGCAGCGGCAGGAGCTGGCCGATATCGACGTTGACCCGGTTTGCCCGCGTGGGATGCTCTACATGGACGGTGACCAGCCTGTCGATGCCGACTTCCGACAGATGCACCGTCTCGGCCGTGGCACTTGCCAGATCCCGCACCAGCGGCACCGCCGTCTGCAGGAAGGGGAAGCGGGCCTCGCGGATGCGCGCCAGCCGCGACAGGCCGGCGCCGAGGCGATAGTGCCGCGTATCGCCATCCTGCTCGACGAAGCCATGGGCGGTCAGCGCAACCAGCAGCCGCCGCGTCGTCGCCTTGTCGAAGCCCGACCGGCGCGCCAGATCGGACAGGCCGAGTTCGGGCTCCGCCACGGTGAACAGCTCCAGAAGCGAGATCGCTTTTCCAACCGTACCCAAATTTACCTCCCGGCATTGCCATCCATTCAGAGGCAATCATTTAACGTGTGAATTAACTTGACAGGAAGCCGGTTTGTTTGCAAGTCTATATTCAAAATAATGGTTCAAATAATGAACCGAACCGCCAGAGCGATATGGGACAGGCCATGCGGCCAGCAAACCGATCTTGGTTTGCAAATAGGAGGGACCAATGACAGCAGTTTTGGAACAGGCGCCAGCCAACAGGCTGCGCAAGAACAGCCTCGGCGTGGGCGCCATCACCTTCATGGTGATTTCGGCGGCGGCTCCGCTCACGGCGGTGGCCGGCGGCACGCCGCTCGGCATGCTGATGGGCAATGGCGCCGGCTTTGCCGGCACCTATCTCATCGTGACGGTGCTGCTGTTGTTGTTCGCGGTCGGCTATGTCGCCATGTCGCGGCATGTCGGCAATGCCGGCGCCTTTTATGCCTACGCGGCGCGCGGGCTCGGCGGCCATGCCGGCGGCGCCACGGCGCTGATCGCGATCCTGTCCTACAACGCCATGCAGATCGGCGTCATGGGCCTTTTGGGTGCCGCTACCGCCGGACTGTTCGCCGGCTGGGGCATCAACCTGCCCTGGTGGGTGTGGAGCTTCATCGCCATCGCGCTCGTCGCCGTGCTCGGTTACCGCCAGGTCGACCTATCGGCCAAGATCCTGACGGTGCTGGTTCTCTGCGAATACGCCGTGGTGCTGATCCTCGACATCGCTATCCTCAAGACCGGCGGCGACAGCGGACTGTCGGCCGCACCCTTCAGCTGGAGCCAGATCACCAGCGGTGCGCCGGCGATCGCCATCCTGTTCTGCTTCGCGGCGTTCATCGGCTTCGAGGCAACGACGATCTATGCCGAGGAGGCACGCGATCCCAAGGTCACGATACCGCGCGCCACCTATATCTCCGTGGTGTTGATCGGCGTCTTCTACATGGTGACCGCCTGGCTGATGGCGGTCGGCGCCGGTGTCGACAAATTGCTGCCGGCACTGCAGGGCTTGCAGGATCCGACGACGTTCCTGTTCGGCCTGTCCGACCGCTACGCAGGCACGATGCTGTCGCAGGCGATGAGCATCCTGTTCGTGTCGAGCCTGTTCGCCGGCGTGCTGGCGTTTCACAATGCGGTCGCGCGCTACATCTATGTCTCGGGCCGCGAGAAGCTTTTGCCGCAGTCGATCGGCGTGACGCATTCGGCGCACCAGAGCCCGCATGTCGCCTCGGTGATCCAGAGCGTGCTGGCGGCCGTCGTCGTCGGTCTGTTCGCCGTGCTCGGCCTCGATCCGGTGCTGGCGCTGTTTTCCTGGCTGACCAATGTCGCGACGCTCGGCGTCATCGTCATGATGGCGGTGGCCTCGCTCGCCGTGGTCATGTATTTCCGCGCCAATCCGTCGGCGCAGGAAAATGCCCTGAAGACGACCATCCTGCCCGGGCTGACCTTCATCGCCTTCGTCGTCATCATCTATCTGATCGTCATCAATTTCGGCAGCCTGTCGGGGGCCGGCGGCTTTCTCGGCGTGTTCCTGCCGGGGCTGGTGCTGATCGCCGCGGTGGTCGGCCTGCTGCTGGCCGGCGCCTTGAAGAGCCGCGATCCGGTGGCCTTCGAAAGCCTCGGTCTGCCCCTGAAGGATTGAGCGAAACACCGGATCGAGAGACGTAGCGGGGCGGAGTGACGCCGCCCCTTCCATCACAAAGGGAGTGGCGGCCTTGAGCTTTGCCGAAAACATCACCGTCGAGGCGCTGGAAGCCGATCCCTATCCGATCTATGCCGAACTCAGGCGCAGCGCGCCGGTCGCCTTCGTGCCCTCGGTCAATCTCTGGTTCGTCACCCGCTGGAAGGATGTCGAACTGGTGGCGAAGTCGCCCGACATCTTCTCCGCAATCGTCAAGGCCGGCGTATCGCCGGTCGAGCGCTCCTTCGGCAAGCCGACGATCCTGACCACCGACGGCGAGATCCACAAGCACCTTCGCCAGGGCGTCGACCCGAAATACCGGCCACGCACCGTCGCCTCCTATGCCGGCGATCTCGTGCGCTCGATCGCCGAGCCGTATCTCGACCGGATCGCCAGCCAAGGTTCGGCCGAACTGATGGCCGATTATTTCGAACCGGTGTCGACGCTCAGCCTGGCACGCTCGCTCGGCCTTACCGACATCGACATGCCGACCCTGCGCCGCTGGTTCTATGGCCTTGCCCAGGGCGCCATCAATTTCGAGAAGGACCCTAAGCGGCAGGAAATCGCCGACGCGATCGGCGCAGAGGTCGGCGATGCGGTGACGCCGACGCTGGAAAGGCTGGTCCGCGAGCCCGACGATTCCGCGTTGTCGCACATGCTGCATGACGGCATGCCGGTAGGCAAAACGCGACCGATCGACTTCCTGATGCCGACCGTCAAGGTGATCCTGCTCGGCGGCATACAGGAGCCGGGCCACGGCGCCGGCTCGATCCTTGTCGGCCTGCTGAGGAGCCCCGACCAGTTGCGCAAGGTGCTCGCCGATCCCGAGACCTTCGTGCCCAAGGCGGTCGACGAAGGCCTGCGCTGGGTGGCGCCGATCGGCACGCAGACACGCGAAACGACCCGCGCGGTCGAGATCGGCGGAGCCACCATCCCCGCCGGCGCACCAGTGGCGGCACTTGTCTCCTCGGCCAGCCGCGACGAGAGCCGGTTTGCCGACCCCGACCGCTTCGACATCGACCGCGACGAAGGCAATCACGCCGCCTTCGGCTTCGGCCATCATTTCTGTTCCGGCCGGTTTTTCGCGCGCGAGCAGATGTGCCTTGCGGTACGGCTGCTGCTCGAGCGCTTTCCCGATCTCAGACTGGTGCCCGGCAAGGAGCCGGTGTTCCGCGGCTGGGAATTCCGGGCGCCCACCACATTGCATGTCAGTTTCGGAGTCGGTCCCAAATGATCACCCAGAATGCCATCGATATCCTGCGCAAGGCCGAGATCGGCGCGCGTGGCCTGTTCATCGATGGCGCGCAGGCCGAGGCGACAGGCGGCGCGACCCTGCCCGTGATATCGCCGATCGACGGCCGGCCTTTTGCCAGCATCGCCGACGGCAATGCCGCCGATGTCGACCGCGCGGCCCGGGCGGCGCGCAAGGCATTCGAGAAGGGCGCGTGGTCGCGCGCGGCACCCGCCTTTCGCAAGAAGGTGCTGACCAGGCTCGCCGAGCTGGTCGAAAAGCACATCGATGAACTGGCTGTGCTCGGCGTGCGCGACAATGGCACCGAAATCGGCATGGCCTACAAGGCCGAACCGCTGTCGGCGGCCGGGACCATCCGCTATTACGCCGAGGCGATCGACAAGGTCTATGGCGAGATCGCGCCGACGGCCGAGAATGTGCTGGGGCTGATCCACAAGGAGCCGCTCGGCGTCGTCGGTGTCATCGTGCCGTGGAATTTCCCGATGATGATCGGCGCCTGGAAGATCGCGCCGGCACTTGCCGCCGGCAATTGCGTGGTGGTCAAGCCGCCGGAGATCGCGTCGCTGACGCTGCTGCGGCTGGCGGAACTGGCCAGCGAGGCCGGCTTGCCCGCCGGCGTGCTCAACGTCGTCACCGGTCGTGGCGCGGTTGCCGGCGAAGCGCTCGGGCTGCATATGGATGTCGACGCCATCGCCTTCACCGGCTCCGGGCCGGTCGGCCGGCGGCTGCTCGACTATTCCGCCCGTTCCAACCTGAAGCGTGTCTTCCTCGAACTCGGCGGCAAGTCGCCCAACATCGTCTTTGCCGATGCTCCAGACCTGAAGCAGGCGGCGGTCGTCTCGGCCAACGGCATCTTCCGCAATTCCGGCCAGGTGTGCGTCGCCGGCTCGCGTCTGCTCGTCCAATCGTCGGTCTATGACCGCTTCATGGACGAACTTCTCTCGGCAACCACGCGGCTTAGGGTCGGCGATCCGCTCGATCTCGCGAGCGACGTCGGCGCGGTATCGAGCGCCGAGCAATTGGACAAGAACCTCGGCTTCGTCGCCAAGGCCACCGAAGAAGGCGCAAGGCTGGTCACCGGCGGCGAGCGCATACTCACCGAGACCGGCGGCAGCTACATGGCGCCGACGATCTTCGAGAATGTCACACAGGACATGCAGCTTGCCCGCGAGGAGGTGTTCGGACCGGTGCTCGGCGTGATGCGCTTCGAGACCGAGGAGGAGGCGGTGCGGCTTGCCAACTCGACCGTCTACGGGCTTGCCTCGGCGGTGTGGACCGCCAATCTTTCCACCGCGCATCGCATGGTGCGCGCCATCAATGCCGGCGTCGTCCACGTCAACACCTATGGCGGCGCCGACATCACCGTACCGCTCGGCGGCGTCAAGCAGTCCGGCTTCGGCCGCGACAAGTCGCTGCACGCGCTGGAGAAATATCTCGACCTGAAGACTGCCTGGATCGCGCTTTGATATCCCTCGGCTCTCCTTGAGAATCTGAGCGCCTGCAGCGGCGCCCAGGGTCGCATCGCGGTTCCCTGCGGCCGGCCGGCGGTGCCTTGTGCTCGCCACCTCAGGATTTTTGAGAGAATATTCCCGGCTTCGGCGAGATCGGCGAAACACGTTCGTTGATAAGATCGATAGAATTTATGACGATGTGACCAAGCCTAGGCAATCCGCCCTTGCTGCCATGACTTCACAACCGCAGAGATCAATCATGTCCGACGTCAACAACACTTCGCCAGCTTCCCCCTGGTCAACCCTCAACCGGCGCAATGGCCTTGCTCTGCTGTTCGCATCGGCGGTGGCGATCGGCGGCCTGATGGCTCCCCATGCCTCCTTCGCCGAAGACAAGAAGGCGATCAAGGTCGGCATCATCAGCGGCGAGGACGAGGATGTCTGGCGCGTCGTCGTCGCCCAGGCCGCCGAAAAGGGCCTCACCATCGAGACCGTGGTGTTCAACGACTATACCCAGCCCAACGAGGCGCTGGAGCGCGGCGAGATCGACGCCAACGCCTTCCAGCACCAGCCTTATCTCGACAACCAGATCAAGACCCAGGGCTACCATATCGTGCGCGTCGGCTATACCGGCGTCTGGCCGATCGGCCTTTATTCCAAGAAGTACAAAGCGGTCGCCGACCTGCCCGAAGGCGCGGTCATCGGCGTGCCGAACGACCCGTCCAATGAAGGCCGCGCGCTGCGGGTGCTGCAGAACGAGGGCGTGATCAAGCTGAAGGACGGCACCGGCATTCTCGCCACCACCGCCGACATCGCGGAAAACCCCAAGAAGGTCGAGATCAAGGAGCTTGACGCCGGCATCGTCGGCCGCTCGGTCGAGGATCTCGACGCGGCCGTGGTCAACACCGACTGGGCGCTGAAAAGCGGCCTGACGCCGGAGAACCGCATCGCGCAGGAGCCGATCGCCGACAACCCGTACCGCAACTTCATCGCGGTCAAGGTCGGCAACGAGAACGAGGCCTGGGTGAAGACGCTGGTCGCTTCGTACCAGAACGAGGCCGTGAAAGCCGAGTTCGACAAGGTCTACAAGGGCACCGGCCTCAGCGCTTATTGAGAACGGACCGGGTGTCCGGTTCGAGAGCCATGGCGGTCCGCGCTCGAGCGCGGGCCGCAATTGCGTTTTCGGATGACGAGAACAGGAACACGCATGAACCAGCATTTCACGGCAGTCGCAGGCACCGCCGACCCGATCCAGGGCCGGCCTGACGCGTCTCGGGACGTGGTGCGCCTTGTCGACCTGAAGCGCCGCTTCGGCGCCACGGCGGCGCTCGACGGCATCTCGCTGACGGTACGCAAGGGCGAGATCCTCGGCATCATCGGCCGCAGCGGCGCCGGCAAATCGACACTGATCCGCTGCCTGAACGGTCTGGAGCGGCCCGATTCCGGTCAAGTGTTCATCGAAGGCCGCGAGATCAGCCGGCTCGGCGAGCGCGACCTGCAGCCGCTGCGCCGGCGTATCGGCATGATCTTCCAGCATTTCAACCTTTTGTCGGCCAAGACCGTCGAGGACAATGTCGCGCTGCCGCTGAAGATCGAGGGCCGCTCGAAAGCGGAACGGCTCGCGCGAGCGGCCGAACTGCTCGACCTCGTCGGCCTGTCGGAAAAGGCCAAAGCCTATCCGGCGTCGCTGTCGGGCGGACAGAAGCAGCGCGTCGGCATCGCCCGGGCGCTGGCCGCACGGCCGGCGCTGCTGTTGTCGGACGAAGCCACCTCGGCGCTCGACCCGGAAACGACACGCTCCATTCTCGCGCTGCTCAAGGACATCAACCGGCAGCTTGGCCTGACCATCCTTTTGATCACCCATGAGATGGAGGTGATCCGCTCGATCGCCGACCGCGTGGCGGTGATCGACACCGGGCGCATCGTCGAGGAAGGGCCGGTCTGGTCGGTGTTCGCCGATCCGCGCTCGGACATCACAAGAAGCCTGCTTGGCGCGATCCGGCCGCAATTGCCGGCCGAATTCGCAGCGCGGTTGCTGCCGTCCGCCGGCGCCGACACCATCCTGCGCGTCGATGTCGCCGGCGACGCCGCACGCGGGCCGTTGCTGTCCGATCTCGCGGCAACGGTGCCTGGTCCATTCCGCCTTATCCACGGCGGCATCGACCATGTCCAGCAGCAGCCCGTCGGCACGCTGTTCCTTTCCCTCCCCGGCAAGGATGCAAGCCATCTCGCCGCGGTGATCACATTCCTGAAGTCCCGCCAGGCGCGGGTGGAGGTGCTTGGCCATGTCGGCGATCCTGTTTGAGCTTCTGCTGCGTTCGATCTGGGAGACGGTGCTGATGACGGCCGCCTCCGGCCTCATCTCGCTGGTGTTCGGCCTGCCGCTGGGGCTGGCCTTGATCGCCACCGAACGCGGCGGCATCGCCGAAAGCCTATGGGTCAACCGCGTGCTCGGCGCCGTCATCAACGGTTTCCGCTCGATGCCCTTCATCATCCTTCTGGTGGCGCTGATCCCGCTGACCAGGCTGATCGTCGGCACCTCGATCGGCACATGGGCGGCCATCGTGCCGCTGTCGATCGCGGCCACGCCCTATTATGCGCGCATCGCCGAAGTGTCGCTGCGCGAGGTCGACCATGGCCTGATCGAGGCGGCCCGCGCCATGGGCGGCAACCGCTGGACGATCATCCGCGAGGTGCTGGTGCCCGAAGCCCTGCCCGGCATCGTCGCCGGTTTCACGGTGACCTTGGTGACGCTGATCGGCGCCTCGGCGATGGCCGGAGCCATCGGTGCCGGCGGCCTCGGCGACCTCGCCATCCGCTACGGCTACCAGCGGTTCGAGACGTCGGTGATGATTGCCGTGGTCATCGTGCTGATCGTGCTGGTCTGCGGCATCCAGTGGGTCGGCGACCGGCTGGTGGCGCGGCTGGATCGGCGGGGATGAGACCGGCTGACGAACTAGGCGATGATGTCTTCTATCAGTGCTTGCAAGGGCGCTTCGGAACCGCTGAAACTGTCAAGGATGTCGGCATTAAATGTCAGGCCCGCGTGCTCGGCGAGCATCGCGAGGAAGGTGAGTTGGGTTCGGCCGTTGCCTTCGCGAAACGGATGCACGGCATTGATCTCCGCGACGATGTGGGCGGCGTGCCCGGAAAAGCCGACGCTGTCTAGGTCGGCTAAACGGTCGGGATTGCCGAGTTCGCGGAACACCCGCGCCATCTCAGTCGCGATGTGCTCGGGATAACAGAACCAGCTGCCGCCCTTTCCGATGCGGATGGTGCGCGGCTGACCGGCCCAGGCATACACGTCCTGGAACAGATGCCGGTGCAGACTGCGATAATGAGGATAGTCCAGTTCGCCTGCCGGAAGAGGTTCGTCAGCGCGTGTCAAGAACAGAGCGAGCTCGACCTCATCGAGTTCGGTCTGGTCACGAATGTCCAGCAAATTGATGAGCACCGTCGTGCCGGGGTAGCAGAGCGGATCGAACTCGGCGACGTAGGCCAACGTCTATTTCTTTTTGCGGATTTCTTCCTTGATGAGCGAACGCCGCTCATCACCGGACAGTCCGTGCCGCGCACTGTGGCTTAGTACCTTAGCCATGCGGGGCGACAGCTTCATGCCTTCGACGGCGCTAATTTTCTCGCCGCGCCCGCTCGTCAGAACGAACTGGCCGGTCTTGGCCGAACGGATGGTTCTTGAACTGGGAGACTTCATTTCGAGATCGTATCACAACCTTGGGAGGGGGGCCAAAGCGATTTCCGTGGCAAGTTGGACTAGCCCCTCAGCCTCGCCCCTTCCGGATCGAAGAAAGGCATCGGCGCCACCACCGCGCGCATCGGCTTGCCCTCTATCTCGATGCTCAGTTCGGTGCCGATGGCGGTGAAGGGCAGCCGCAGATGCGCCGTCGCCAGTACCTTGCCGAGGGAATAGCCATGATCGCTGTAGGTGACGATGCCGGCGTCCTCGCCATCGGCCATCACCCTGGCATCCGTCGTGGCTGGCTTATCCCCATCGAGGACCAATCCGGTCCAGCGTTCGTCGAGGCCCTTGTCTCGGACCTTGAGCAGGGCCTCGCGGCCGATGAAATCGCCCTTGTCGAACTTGATCCAGCGGTCGAGGCCGACATGGAACGGCGTGCGGCTCTCATCCATGTCGATGCCATGCGCCGGATAGGCCTTTTCCAGACCGAGCGTAAACATCGCCAGCACGCCATAGGGTTTCAGGCCGAAGTCCCGCCCGGCCTGCATCAGCCTTTCCCAGACCGAGGCCGCCTCGTCGGCCGGCACGAAGAGTTCGAAGCCGAGTTCGCCGGTGACTCCGGTGCGCGAGATCAGCACCTTGGTCTCCCCGACGCGCCCCGAGGTGAACGCCCAGCGCTTCAGCCCGTCCAGATCGGCATCCCTAACCAGCGCTTTCAACAGGTCGCGTGAGCGTGGGCCCTGGATAGTCGGGAAGGCGACCGCTGCGGTGATATCGGTGACATAGGCCTTGCGTCCTTCGGCATGATGCAGCAGCCAGGGGAGCATCTTCAACCGATTGACCGAGCCGGTCACCAGCATGAAATGCTCGGTCCCCAGTCGGAACACGGTGAGGTCGTCCAGGATGCCGCCATCCTCGCGGCAGACCGTGGAGTAGCGCACCTGGCCCGGCTTCATGGCCGCGGCATCGTTGACGGTGACATGGTTGACCAGCGCCTCGGCGTCCGGCCCCTTGATGTCCATCTTGCCCATGGTGCTGAGATCCTGCACGCCGACATTCTTGCGCGTGTTCAGGTGCTCGTCGGCGATGCCGGAATAATATTTGGCCGAGATGAAATCGCCACCGACCCGACCCATAGTCGCGCCCAATCCGACGATGCTGCTGTAGAAGGGGGAGCGCCGCTCAGCCAAGAAAGTCTCCATTCATGAAAACGGCAGCGCCAAGCGGCGCTGCCGGAACGCATTTGGTGTCAGCCTCAATTCCCGTAGACGTCGAACGAGAAGTACTTGTCGTTGATTTCCTTGTACTTTCCGGCGGCGCGCAGCGCGTCGATGGCCGCATTGAACTTGTCGGCCAATTCCTTGTTGCCCTTCTGCAGCGCGATGCCGACGCCGGGTCCGTGAATGGCCGGATCGGCTGTCAGCGTGCCGAGCAGCTTGCAGCAGGCGCCGTCGGGCTTCTTCAGCCATTCGGTCAGGATGATCGAGCCATCCATCATCGCGTCGAGCCGGCCGTTGGCCATGTCGGTGCGGGCGTCGTCGCCGGTCGGATAGGCCTTGACGGTCGAGCCTGCGTATTTCTGCTCGGCGAATTTCTGATGGATGGTGGCGGTCTGCACGCCGAGCGCCTTGCCTCTCAGATCTTCGGGCGAGGTGCCCGCGATGGGCGAATCCTTCGGCACTGCGATGGCCGGCGGCGTCTGGTAGTATTTGCGGGTGAACTCGACCTTCTCGGCCCGCTCGGGCGTGATGGTGATGTTGATGATGGCGTCGAACTTGCCGGCCTGGAGCGCGGGAATCGAGCCGTCGAAATCCTGCACCGTGAATTCGCATTCGGCTTTCATCTCGGCGCACAGCGCCTTGCCTAGATCGATGTCGAAGCCGCCGAGCGTGCCGTCGGCATTGGCATAGTTGAAGGGCGGATAGGCGCCCTCGGTACCGATCCTGAGTTTGTTGTCCTGGGCGGAAGCGGCGCCCGCGGCGAGGGTGAGAGCGACGGAAGCGGCAAGCACGAAACGACCGAAAAGACGCATGGTCCAGATCCCCGTTGACTGGCGAAGTCTACGGGCTTTCATGCGCGCGGCGGAGACGGAAACGACATCTGCTGCGGCGATCACGGCGCGGCAGGCTGTCCTCGCGAGGACTGAAGGCTTTGGGTTGGCTAGCCCGCGCGCTGTGCTTCCGTCGCCTTGCGGTCAACGGAAAGGTCGTTCGCCGACAGCGCCACGCCGAATTTTTGGCTGGCTTCCTTCGGTGTATAATATCCCAGCGCCACATCGCGTTGCACCTGATCGGCGTCGCGCTGGAATGGATCGCCATAGCCGCCACCGCCCGGAGTGCCGACGCGCACGCGGTCACCGGCCTTCAGCGGGATATCCTGCTCCTTGGACAAATGCGGCGGCACATGTTCCTCGCCATTGCGGAACACGGTTACCGTGTTGGGCTCGCCGTCGCTGCCGCCGAGCGCGCCTTGCGGGCCGAAACGGCCGTGATCCATGACGAAGGAGGCGCGCGCGTCGCCGCGCAGGATCTCGATCTCATAGGCGAGGCCGAAACCGCCGCGATGCTTGCCGGCGCCGCCCGAGCCTTCGCGCAAGGCATAGTGACGGTAGAGCACCGGAAACGCCTGTTCCATGATCTCGACCGGAGGCGACTTGGAAATGCCGATGGTCGAGCAGCCATTGGTCAGGCCGTCATGGCCTGAATTGCCGCCATAGCCGCCGCCGGAAATCTGGTACATCACGTAATCGCGGCCCCGTGCCGGATCGTTGCCGCCGAGCGCGAAATTGCCGCTGGAGCCGGCGGGAGCCGCCGTCACCTTGTCCGGCAGCGCCTGCACCATGGCGGCGAACACCGCCTCGGCGATACGCTGCGACACTTCGGCCGCACAGCCCGACACGGGGCGCGGATATCTGGCGTCGAGGAAGGTGCCTTCCGGCCGCTTGACGATCAGCGGCTCGAAGGCGCCGGCACTGATCGGCACGTCGGGGAAAATGTGGCGCATGGCGAGATAGACCGAGGACAACGTCGTCGCCAGAACGCTGTTCATCGGCCCGGCGCACGGCTGTGACGAGCCGGCGAAATCGAAGGTCAGCGTATCGCCCTTCTTCTCGACCGCGAGCGCGATGGTCAGCGGTTCGTTGACCACCCCATCGGAATCAACGAAGGCCCTGGAGCGGTAGGTACCGTCGGGAATGGCCGCTATGTTGGCGCGCATCTGTTCGGCGGCACGGCGGCGCAGCTCGGCGATCGCCTCGACAATGGTTTCGTCACCGTAACGATCCAGGATTCCGTTGAGCCGGTCCTGGCCGATCAGCAATGCCGCGGCCTGGGCCCGGATGTCGCCAATGCGCTGGTCGGCGACGCGGATGTTGGAGCAGATGATGGCGTAGAT
>NZ_VFWQ01000019.1:0-112266 GCF_006442705.1 Mesorhizobium sp. B1-1-7
CGTCAAACAAAGAGCAATTCCAGGAAAAGTGTGAAGCGGTTTTCCGTCCGGAATTGCGTCAAACAAAGAGCAATTCCAGGAAAAGTGTGAAGCGGTTTTCCGTCCGGAATTGCGTCAAACAAAGAGCAATTCCGGGAAGGTCTACTTTTCGATCATCCGCGCGAAACGCGTATCCGGCACCAGCCAGACCAAGGCGACCAGCACATAGAGCGCTACGCCGATCCACTGACTGACGAAGGTCAGCACGATGGCCGCGATATAGACGGCGAGCGAGATCTTTCCCTTGCGATCGTGGCCCAGCGCCTTGGCAAAGGCGGTCTCGTTGCCGTGCAGGCGGTGCAGCGCTGCGGCCAGGATCGTATAGGCAATGGCGCAGAGTGCGAGATCGGCGCCATAGACGGCGACCGGCACCGGCGCAAAGTGGTTCTCGCCCATGAAGGCGGTCGTTGCCGGCATCAGGGACAGCCAGAACAGCAGGTTGAGATTGGCCCACAGCACGCTGCCATCGACGCGCTGCACGGTATGGAACATGTTGTGCAGATTGTTCCAGTAGATGCCGACGTTGATGAACGACAGTACGTAGCAGAAGAAGATCGGCCACAACGGTGCCAGGGCGGAAAAATCCTCGCCATGCGGCACTTTCAGTTCCAGCACCATGATGGTGATGATGATGGCCACCACGCCGTCGGTGAATGCCTCGACCCTGCCTTTGCCCATGATTCCACCCTTTTGGCCGCAACGAATTGTCGAAAGAAAGTAAATTGTTAGCTTATGTTGCCGGGCCGATAAACGGCGCTTGGGAAATTCCTCAACTATGTCGGTGGAAACCGTGGAACCGGAGCCGCCGATCGCCGTGATTGGCGCTGGCCCGTTGTTGACTTTTCCCACCGCTGGCTCTCCCCTGTGACGCCTCGCGCCAACGCAGTCGACCGGACGGGGAACGAATGGAGGGATTGATGAGATTTCGATTTCTGCTTGCGATCGCGACCGTACTGGCCGCGGTCTTCGGTACATCCGCCGCGGCCTTCGCCTATGGCGCCCACACCACCACCAACCTCAACGTCCGCAGTGGACCGGGGGCAAGCTACGCAAGGGTCGGAACCCTGCCGGCCGGCTTCAGGGTGAATGTCACCGGCTGCGAGCCTGGCTGGTGCAGAATCCATGGCGGCGGTGTCAGCGGCTGGGCCAGTTCCGGCTATCTCTCGCGGGCCCATGTCGTTCGTCCGCCGGTCATCATCGTGCGCCCGCCGCATCGGCCGCCGCACTGGAACCACCGGCCGCACCGTCCTCCGCATCATCGCCCGCCGCACAGGCCGCGCCCCGGCAAATGCAAGATCGCGCCCGGCTTCCCCTGCAAATAGGCCTAACTTTCCTGCAAATAGGCCCAACTTTCCTGCAAATAGCCCCAACTTTCCTGCAAATAGGATGGCCGCGGCTGATACGTGATGGATCGAGGCCGCCGGCCTCGATCCGAGCCTTCTTCAGTCGGCGGCTTTCCCGTTGAGGCTCTGGTTTTTGTTTTGACGCAATTGCCAAGGGAAGCGCCAATGCGCTTTCCCTGGGAAACCGCTTCACACTTTTCCTGGAATTGCTCTCAGTTCACCGTGGTGTCAGGAGCCTGCCAGCCGGCCGGAACGTCGGGAATGACGACGCGTTAAGATCGCGATCCCGAGGCTGGAAGGGAGGTTGGCCATGACATTTCGCGATTTGGCGCATACGCAAGAAGCGGCTCGTGGCGATGCTCTTGCCATTCCGACTGTCGCCGCCATGATTGCCGTGCTGTTTGCCGGCAGCACGGCACTGACACCGCTTTATATCATCTACAAGCAGCAATTCGGTTTTTCGCAGATCACGCTGACGCTGATCTATGCGGTCTATGTCGTCGGCAATCTCGCCGCCTTGCTGGTGTTCGGCGGCGCATCGGACGTTGTCGGGCGCCGGCCAGCGGCCCTGGCGGCGATGGGCGTCGCCATCGTCAGCGGGCTTGTCTTCCTGTTCGCCGAAAATGTTCTCTCGCTCGACATAGCGCGCATCCTGAGCGGGCTTGGCATAGGCATTGGCGCAGGGACAGGGACCGCGTGGATTGCCGAGCTTCTCCCCAATGCCGACAAGTCGCGCGCCAGCGTCATTGCCACCAGCACCAATTTCCTCGGCCTCGGATTCGGCGCGCTCGTTTCGGGACTGCTGGCACAATATGAGCCCTGGCCGTTGCGGCTGGTCTTCATCGTCTTTCTGGTGGCACTCGTGGTGGTGACGATCCTGGTCTGGCGCACCCCTGAAACGATCGCGAAGCCCGGTGGCGTCAATCAGATTTCCATGCGGCCGCAACTTTCCATCCCGCAGGAAATACGCGCGCGCTTCGTTGCGCCGGCGGTGACCGGCTTCGGCGCGATGGCGCTGGTCGGTTTCTATGCCGCCCTCGCTCCCAGCATTCTGGCGCAGCAGCTGCAGGAAACCAACCACGCCGTCGCCGGCGCGCTGTTCTTCGAACTGGCGATCGTCGCCGCAGTCAGCATCGTGGTGCTAAAGCAGGTGCAGAGCAGCAAGGTCATGTTGGCCGCGCTTGCCCTAATGGTCCCCAGCGTCCTGCTGGTGGTGGCGGCACAGATGCTGGCATCGATGGTGCTGATGATCGCGGCCACCGCCTGCTGCGGCGTCGTGGCGGCGCTTGGCTATCGCGGCGGCCTGCAGGTGGTGAACGAGATCGCGCCGGATGATCGCCGCGCCGAGGTTGTGTCCAGCTTCTTCGTCTGCTGCTTCGTCGGCAACGCCTTGCCGGTCATCGGAATCGGGATCGTGTCGACCTATGCCAGTCCGATCGCCGCAAGTCTGGCATTCGCCGCCATGATTATCCTATTCGCGGTGGTGGCGCTGGGCTTCGGGCTGAAAACCAGGCGTTGAGACGAGGCAGGCCTCAACCGTTCGGCGTTTCCGGCGCCATGTTCGCTCGTCCGCGCGGCACGCCAAGCCCGGTGTCCGGCGGCTCGCCGGCAGCCGGTCGGTTCTCGATCATGTGCAAGGTGCGCCAGCCACCGAAGCGGTAGTAGGCCGCGGCCAGAACCAACGAGGTGATCGAGCCGGCCGGGAAACTCCACCACAGCGCTTCCTCGCCGAGCACATCGCGCATGAAATAGGCGAAGCCGGTGCGCACGACCAGCACCGAGATCACCAGGATGATCAGCGGCGGCATCACCGCGCCCGTGGCTCGCACCGTGGCGAACAGCACGATGGTGATGCCGAACAGGACGAACGACCACGACGCGACACTGTTGATGTGGGCGGCGATGTCGATCGCCGCGCTGTCGCTGCTCAGGAACAGGCTGAGGATCGAGCGGTCGAAGAACCACAGCAGCGCGACGAGGGCGCCGGTCAGGACGAGGTTGAAGCCGACGCCGGAGGCAGCGACGCGGCCGATCCGGTCCCAGCGGCCGGCACCGACATTCTGCGCCGCCATGGAGGAGACCGCGGCACCGATGGCGAGCGCCGGCATCTGGATATAGGTCCACAATTGCGCGGCGATGCCGTAGGCGGCGGCAACCTGCGAACCGTAGGAATTGACGATGCCCATCACCGTCAGCGCCGCCGCCGAGATGACGATCATCTGCAGGCCCATCGGCACGCCCTTGAAGACGACGATGCGCAGCAAGGCTGGGTCTGGCCGCAGCAGGGCGAGGTTGGCGCCGGCCAGCCGCAACGGATGCTTGCGCGCATAGAGCACGACCAGGATGGCGATGACGCTCACCGTTTGGCCGATCAGGGTGGACGTGGCCGATCCGGCGATGCCGAGTTCGGGAAACGGCCCGATGCCGCGGATGAGCAGCGGGTTGAGGATGATGTCGAGGACGACCGCGAGCGCCATGAAGATGAAGGGCGTGCGCGAGTCACCGGCGCCACGCAGCACGGTCATGACGAAGGACAGAAGATTCGTCATCGGCACGGCGACGAAGATGATGCGCAGGTAGGAACGCGCCAACGGCAGGGCGTCGGCCGGGGTGCCGAGCGTGTTGAGGATGGCGTCGACCCAGATCCAGCCGCAGACGGCGAAGATGATCGAGACGAGGAAAAAGAAGGTGGCGCTGGTGCCGACGATGCGGCGCGCCTCCGGCAGGTCGCGGGCGCCGACCGACTGCGCCACCAGGATGGTCGCCGCCATGCCGATGCCGAACACGGTGCCCAGGATGAGGAACAGCACCAGATTGGCATTGGAGGTGGCGGTCAGCGCCGATTCACCCAGGAAACGGCCGACCCAGACGGCGTTGATCGACCCGTTGAGCGACTGCAGAACGTTGGAGCCGAGCACCGGCAGGGCGAACAACAGCAGCGTGCGCGGGATCGGGCCGCTGGTCAGGTCGGCGGTGCGCCGGCGCGTGGGCTTTTTTTCGTCCATGGCTGGCAACTCGGGAAGTGGTATTTGGATCCGGTCCCCATCATTGCCGATTCAGCGGGACAGGTCGATGCGGTGCCGGAAAAGATTGGCATCGGGTCTTCTGGCGCGCCTTGATCTAATCGTGTTCTCAAAGCTTCCGGAATGGGATACTGATCCTGATGGGGCCGCGTTCCTGTTGGATCTTGCGGTTGAGCTGGGGGGTTCATGTCCGATATTCCGCTGTTTTCCGAGCGCCTGAACCGGCGTGCCTTTCTGAGTGCGTCCGCTTTGGGCGCGGCCGCGATGGCCCTTTCGGCGTGCTCCACGACGGATGTCGCGCCACCGCCGCCGGTGGCCGCCGCGCCGCCCGATGCGGCTTTCGGTGACGCCGCGAGCATGTACGCGGCGCGCACCGACGAGGGCTATCAACTGCCGGCAATCCCGGTCACCAAGCTCGACCCGAAGTTCGTGCGCCAGGTCGTGGCCGACCCGACCGGCGAAAAGCCCGGCACGATCGTCGTCGATACGTCAGAGCACTTCCTCTATCTGGTGCAAGATGGCGGCAAGGCCGTCCGCTACGGCGTCAGCCTCGGCAAGGCCGGTTTCGGCTGGACCGGCAGCGCCGTGGTCCAGGCGAGGAAGAAGTGGCCGGTGTGGACGCCGCCGCCGGAAATGATCCAGCGCCGGCCGGAACTGGCGAAATACAAGGACGGCATGCCGCCCGGCCCGCAGAGCCCGCTCGGCGCCCGCGCCCTCTATCTGTTCCGTGACGGCAAGGACACGATGTACCGGCTGCACGGCACGCCGGAGTGGGATTCCATCGGCAAGAACGCGTCGTCCGGCTGTGTGCGCTTCATGAATCAGGACATCATCGACCTCTACAGCCGCGTCAACGGTCCTGCCCAGGTCTTCGTGCGTCCCAATCTGTCGGCCGCCGGCAAGATCATGGCCGTGTCGAGCAGGACAGCCGAGCCGATCGATGCTGGCGTGCCGAAGGACGCGGAGATGTTGAAGTAGGCGCCTTCGCGGGTCCCTGGCAGGGCTGATTCATTCGATCGTGGCAGGTCAAGCGGGCGCGTCAGGCGCGCCCGCTTGCATGGGTATCGCTACTTCTTGGCGAGGCCGGGCAGCGTCACTTGATAGACCAGGAACATGGTGTCGACATTGGCGCCGTCGTCGGCTTTGTAGGGCGCGCCGACCTGGAAACCGTCCTGGGCCAGGAAGTCGTTGTCATTGGCGACGAACAGGAAATAGTCGTCCGGCAGCTTCGGATCGAGCACGCTTGCCAGCGACATCGCTTCCCATTTTTCAGAGAGGTTGTCGTGATCGTTCGGCGCGCCATTGTGCAGGCCGAAGCGGCCGAGCTGGGCATTGTCGTTGATGTCGATGAACGGCGTCAGCTTGGCCGGTGTCACCGATGGATCGAGCACGCCCTTTGGCGCTACCGGCTTGTCCTTGTCGAAATCCGTGCCGGCGATGTCGGTGGCGGCGGAGACGTCGACGATGCTGATTTCGCGGTAGAGCGAGGTATCGCCCTTCAGGCCCTGGCCGTTGCCGCTGTCGCGCGCCAACATCAGGAAGGATGTGTCCGACAACGCCACGATCTCGCTTTGCGCGGCGACCTTGGTCTTGCCCTTGGCATCCTTGAACACCGGCAGCGGCACGACATACTCATGCGCCAGTTTCAGGTGGGCGAGATCGGACGCGTCATAAACCAAGGCTCTGGTGTTCCGCCGCGTCGCAGGAGAATCGCCGCCATCCTGCCGGGTCGCCGACTGCAGCACGGCGATCAGGAACTTGCCGTCCGGCGTCATCGCCATGCCTTCGAGGCCCTGGTTGTTCTGGCGGCCGGTTTCCGGATCCTTGGGATCGGGCTCGGCGGCACCGGGGCCGGGATTGTCGGAGGAGAAGTTCGGTGTCCCCTTGCGCATCGGCACCAGGGCAGCCGGCGGCTGGGTCGCCGACATCAGGCGGCCTTGCGCGGAGAAACGGTAGATGTTGGGGCCATATTCGTCGGAGATGAACATCGAGCCGTCGGGCAGTCGCACGATCGCTTCGTTGTCGAGGGCGAGCTTGCCGTTGGTGGCGGCGGGCAGCATCGGCAAGTCGCCGGCGGCGGCGCGCACGTCCGACAGCGGATCGAGGCCGGTGGCGTCGGCACCCTTGTCGTCGGTGAGCAGCATGCTGTCGGCAAGCGTCGCCTTGACGCTGGTCTGTTCCTGGCCGGTAGCTGGGGCGGCGCTCGGCGCGACGGGGATAAACTCGATGCCGATCGTGTTGAGGCGCGGGCGATAGTCGGTGGTGCCGGCGACATTGTAGCCGCGGTCGGGCAACAGCCAGAGCGAGCCCTTGTAGCCGGCAGCGTCATGCGTCCAGCCCGATGTGTCGATCGACATGCCGGAGCCCGAACCGAAGGTTTCGCCGAACTTGTCGCGCTGGGCGGCCGGGATGCGGCCGACGCCGACGAGGCCCTTGTTGACGGGGCCCTTGTTGACGAGGCCGCCGACAGTCGCGGTGCCGTCGGCAAGCGCTGGCGTCAAGGCGGTGAACAAGGCCAGCGCGACGCCAAGCGACGCGGTTCGGTGCAGGTGTTTCATGGACAATCCTCTTTGTGACGAAGCGTGCCGGAACGGCCGAAAGCTGAAGGAGGCGTCACCTCGATGATGCCGCGCGCGCCTCCCCGAGAGCGATCTACGGCGTGAACATGATGCTTGCGTGACAGTGGCGGCGTGGGTCCGCCGGCTTGTTCGCGTACCAACAAAGAAACGCATTCGCGCGACCGAATTGATGGCGCTTTGCCACGCGGAGTTTCGCCCAGTGCGGCAAGTCGACGGCGCGCACTGGACACATATGTCTAGTACGTCTATGGTGCCGACCTCGAACAGGGGAGGGAAGCCTTGAAGTCGCACTACCGCGCAGTCGTCATTGGAGGTGGCGTGGTCGGCGCCTCGGTGCTCTACCATCTGACGCGGTTCGGCTGGTCGGATGTGGCGCTGATCGAGCGTGCCGAATTGACCGCCGGTTCGACCTGGCATGCGGCGGCCGGCTTCCATGCGCTCAACGCCGATCCCAATGTCGCGGCGCTGCAGGACTACACGATCAACCTCTACCGCGAGATCGAAGCCGAATCCGGCCAGAACATCGGCCTGCACATGACCGGCGGCGTCAATATCGCCAGCGATCCCCAGCGCTGGGAGTGGCTGAAATCGGCCTGGGCGGTGTTCCAATCGGTCGGCATCGAGACCGCCCGGCTGGTGAGCCCGCAAGAGATCAGAGAACTCTGCCCGATCGTCGATGTCTCCGGCGTGCTCGGCGGACTGCACGATTCCAACGAAGGCCATCTCGACCCCTACGGCACCACCCATGCCTATACTGGCGCGGCGAAGAAGCGCGGCGCCGAAATCATCCTGCGCAACCGAGTCGTCGAGTTGAAGCCGCGCGCCGACGGAAGCTGGGATGTCATCACCGAGCAGGGCACCATCGTCGCCGAGCATGTCGTCAACGCCGGCGGGCTATGGGCAAAGCAGCTCGGCCGCATGGCCGGCGTCGACCTGCCGGTGACGCCGATGGAGCATCACTATTTCATCACCGAGGACATTCCCGAGATCGCGGCACTCGACCGGGAGATCGGTATCGCCGTCGATCTCGACGGCTTTTCCTACCTGCGCCAGGAACGCAAGGGCGTGCTGCTCGGTGTCTACGAGCAGAACCCGAAGCACTGGAACATGGATGGGGCGCCGTGGGACTACGGCATCGAGCTCATCCCGGAAGACATCGACCGCATCAGCCCGGAACTCGCCAAGGCGCATGAGCGCTTTCCGTGCCTGGCGACGGCCGGCATCCGCAAATGGGTCAATGGCGCCTTCACCTTCACGCCGGATGGCAATCCGATCGTCGGGCCGGTGCGCGGTCTCAAGAATTATTGGGTCGCCTGCGGCGTCATGGCCGGCTTCAGCCAGGGCGGCGGCGTCGGCAAGTCGCTGGCCGAATGGATGATTTTCGGCGAGCCGCAGGCGGATATTTTCGGCATGGACATCGCCCGCTACGGCGCCTTCGCCGCCAACCGCGAATATCTCAGACAGACGACGCGCCAGTTCTATTCGCGCCGTTTCGTCATGACCTTCCCCAATGAGCGGCTGCCCGCGGGCAGACCCTTGAAGCGACCCGGCGCCTATGACGGCATGAGTGCCGCGGGCTGCGAATGGACGGCTTCCTGGGGGCTGGAAATCCCGGCCTATTTCGCGCCGATGGGTTTTCGCGAGAACACCACGCTCAAGCGCTCCAACGCCTTCGACATCGTCGGCGATGAAGCGCTGCAGGTGCGGCGGGCCGCCGGCCTCGTCGATATCTCGGCCTATTCGCGCTACGCGGTGTCGGGGCCAGGCGCCCAGGCATGGCTCGACCGGCTGCTCGCCTGCAAGCTGCCGAAACCGGGACAGGCGCGGCTCGCGCCGATGCTGGGTCCAGACGGGCGGTTGAAAGGCGACCTCACGGTGATCAACTGGGACGGCGGTGATTATTGGCTGATGGGCTCCTACTATCTCAGGGAATTCCACATGCGCTGGTTCGAGAGCCACGCGGCCGACGGCGTCACGGTCACCGATCTTTCCGACGCGATGAGCGGCTTCCTGCTGACCGGGCCGAACGCGCGCAAAATCCTGGAACGCACAACGCACCAGGACGTGTCCGCCGCGGCACTGCCGTTCATGGCCTGCGGGGCATTCGATATCGGCATGGTGCGGGCGCGGGTTGCCCGGCTTTCCATCGCCGGCGAGCTGGGCTTCGAAATCAGCTGCCCGGTGGCCATGCATGCCACGCTCCGCGACACGCTGCTTGCCGCAGGCGAAGATCTCGGCCTGGCCGAGATCGGCTACTACGCGCTCAATTCGCTCAGGCTGGAGAAGAGCTTCGGCATCTGGTCGCACGAATTCACGCAGGGCTACGCGCCTCGCCAGACCGGCCTCGACCGCTTCATCGCCTTCGACAAGGGCGATTTCATCGGCCGCGAGGCGGCGCTGAGGGAGCGCCAGACGGGCACGTCTCAACGGATCGTGACGCTGGAGATCGATGCGCTCGACGCCGACGCCAGCGGCTTCGAGCCTATCTGGCGCGACGGTCGGCGCGTCGGCTTCGTCACGTCGGGCGGATTTGGCTACACGATCGGCAAGAGCGTCGCGCTGGCGTTGGTGGACGACGATTCTGCCGAGGAGGAGACGGCGCTTTCGGTGCACATTGTCGGCGTTGAGCGGCCGGCGCGGGTCATCGCGGCCTCGCCCTACGACCCTGAAGGCAAGGCGATGCGGCAATGAGGAGGATTTCCGATGATCGATGAAGCGGCACGTGAGGCTAGGCGCGAGCGCAGGCGCGGACGCACGGGCGAGGCCGGCAGCGAAAGCAGCCGCCGGCCCAATTACCGGTCGCTGAAGAACCCGTTCCTGCCGCAGCCGATCTTTTCGGACGACCAGGTCGCCTCGATCCACGACACGGCGCTGCGCGTGCTGGAAGAACTCGGCATCAAGGTGCTGCTGCCGCAGGCGCGAGAGATTTTCGCCCGCGCAGGCGCCCTGGTCGACCCGGAGACCGACATGGTGCGCATCGGCCGCGACATGGTGGCGGCGGCGCTGGCCTCGGCGCCGAGGTCGATCCATGCCCGTGGCGGCGATCCTTCCCGCGATCTGACGCTCGAACTCGGGTCGATGACGTTTCTTGCCGGAAGCGGGGCGCCCAACGTCACCGATCTCGAGCGCGGCCGGCGGCCAGGCACGCTCGCCGCCTTCGAGGAGTTCATCAAGCTGGTGCAGCATTTCGATGTCCTGCATATGCTCGGTCCCTGCGTCGAGCCGCAGGATGTCGACAACCGGTTTCGCCACTATGCCGTCAATCGTGCGCAGCTGACGCTGTCCGACAAGTTTCCCTTCGTGTTCGCTCGCGGCACGCCGCAGGTCGAGGACGGTTTCGAGATGCTGCGGCTGGCGCGCGGCCTTTCGGAGGAGGCGTTCCGTTCGGACGCCTGGTGCTATACCGTCATAAACACCAACTCGCCGCGTCAGCTCGACATACCGATGGCGCAAGGCATCATCGATTTCGCCAAAGCGGGGCAGGTCTCGATCATCACGCCGTTCTGCCTGGCGGGCGCCATGGCGCCGATAACCGTTGCCGGCGCGCTGACGCTACAGCATGCCGAAGCACTGGCCGGGCTGACGCTGGCGCAGATCGTGCGGCCCGGCGCGCCGGTCGTCTATGGCTCTTTCTCCTCCAACGTCGATATGAAATCCGGAGCGCCGGCCTTCGGCACGCCCGAACATGTCAAGGCAACGCTGGGCGCCGGTCAACTGGCGCGCTTCATCGGCCTGCCGTGGCGGTCCGGCGGCGGCAGCGCGGCCAACATCTCGGATGCGCAGGCCGCGCATGAGACGCAATTCGCATTGTGGGGCTCGGTTCTGGCCGGCGCCACGGTCTGCATCCATGCCGCCGGCTGGCTGGAAGGCGGCTTGAGCGTTTCACTGGAGAAACTGGTCACCGATGTCGAGGCGTTGCAGACGGTCGCCGAACTCTGCGCCGCGACGCCCGGCGACGACGATTCCATCGGCTTCGAGGCGATCGCCGAAGTGCAGCCGGGCGGCCATTTCTTCTCGGCCGGCCACACGATGGCGCGCTACCGCACCGCCTTCTACGAACCGCTGGTGGCGGACTGGTCGAATTTCGGCAATTGGACGCAAGGCGGATCGAAGACCGCGAGCGAACGCGCCACCGGCATTTGGCGGCGCATCCTTGCCGATTTCGAGCCGCCGGCTTCGGCCGCCGCCACGGCCGGCGTGCTCGACGAGTTCATCGCCCGGCGCACCGAAGAAGGCGGGGCGCCGCCCGTGTCATAAGGCCGATCGTCCCGGTTGTGATCCGGAACTTGCAGTGCCTTCCGCGCATTCATGGTTTGCGGCCGGTGCCCATCGGCACCGGCGAGCCATTTTGAGGGGAGGACCGACACCATGGGTTTCGATCAGTATCACGAACCGCCTGAGGAACTGTCGCAGAAGGTGCGGACCTTTGCCCGCATGATCACCTCGCTGATCGAGGAGGCGGAAGCGATCTCCTGGTACGAACAGCGCATGTCGGTGGAGAAAGATCCGCAGGCTCGCGCCATCATGAAGAACGCGCAAGGCGAGGAGTTCAAGCATTTCGGCATGGACCTGGAATTCCTGCTGCGCCAGAAGGAGGATTGGCGGGCGGAACTGAAGGAAATCCTGTTCACCACGGGCGATATCGTCGAGGCCGGCGAGAAGGGCGAGAAGAAGGTGGACTGAGCACCTTCTTCGTCTCCATCAATCGCTGTCGCGCGCGATCAGCTCCAGCGGCCAGACCTCACGGATGATGCGCGGGCCTTCGGGGCCGGCGAAGGCGGGGAGCGAGGCCAGCAGCATTTCCGCCAGCCGCCGGCCCATTGCCTCCAATGCCGGACGGAAGGCGGTCAGCGTCGGCGAGAAGTAGCGGCAGAGCGGCGTGTCGACGATGACGATCACGGCCATGTCATGGCCCGGCTTGATTCCCATCTCGGCCAGCGCCTTGCAGCCGCCAAGCGCCATCGCGTCATTGTTGAAGATGATGGCCGTCGGTGGGTCCTTGGAGCGCATGACTTGCGGCGTCACCTGGTAGCCGCCGGCCTCGTTGATGAAGCCGTCGGCGATCAGGTCGGGGTCGATCTCGATGCCGTGCCGCTTCAGCGCCTTGCGGTAGCCGTCGAGAAACAGGTAGCCGAAGTTGAGATCAAGTGAAGGGCGGATGGCGGCAATGCGCCGGTGTCCACGCGCCACCAGGCGGTCGACGGCTTCATCACCCGCCCTCTCGAAATCAATATCGAGAGAAGGATAGGTGTCGCCACCGGACTGACTTCGGCCAAGCGTGACGAAGGGAAAGCCTGCCTTGCTGAGATAATCAATCCGATCGTCTTCCCTTCGTGTATTGGCCAACACGACCGCATCGACCAAGCGCGTCTCAACCACGCGGCGCAACCGCTCCTGCTGATATTGGCCGGGCTCACCCATGACGACCATCAGATCGAGGCCATGCTCGGCGAGCTTCGCCTGCAGTCCGATCAGGAACGGGATGAAGAAGGGTTCGCCATATTGCTGGTCGCCCGGATGCGGCTGCAGCATGAAGGCGATCGAATGGGTGGCGCCTTGCCTGAGACTCCGGCCCGACTGGTTCGGGGAATAATTCAGCTTCTTGGCGGCTTCGAGCACGCGCTGGCGTGTGTCGGCATTGACATCGGCACGGCCGTTCAGCGCCCGCGACACGGTGCCGATCGAAATGTTCAGGTGACGGGCAAGGTCATGAATGCTGGATGCCAAAGGACAATTCCCCCGCCTTGGCCGGCGCAATTCCAGGAAAAGTGCGAAGCGGTTTTCCGCCCGGAATTGCGTCAAAACAAAGAGTTAGAGCAGTTCGCCGTTTGTTGAAAGGCTGAACTGCTCTAGCACCGGCTGCCGTTCAGGCCAAGGCTTCCGTATGGTTTTTGAGAAGCAGCCGATTGACATTCTACGCTATCGGGTGTGTTCTCGTAAACGTTTACGGTGATGCCGTGGACGCCGTGACATTCGGCCTGGAGGGGCCGGACGGGAGGAATGCCGAATGATGAAAGCCGTCCTCGTCGGCTGTGGTGCGATGAGCAGACAGTGGCTCGATGCCGCGAGGCAGATCGACGGGCTTGCCATTGTCGGGCTTGTCGATCTCGACGCCGAACGGGCGAAGGCGAGGGCGGGCGAATACGATCTCACCAGCGCCGTCATCGGCACCAGCCTCGACGCGGTGCTCGAGCAGACAAAGCCTGATGCGGTGTTCGATGTCGTTGTCCCCGCAGCCCGGCGCGATGTCGCTTTTGCCGCCTTTGCGCATAATTGCCATCTCTTGACCGAGAAGCCGCTGGCCGACAGTCCGCAGAACGCCCGCGCCATCATCGAGGCAGCCAAACAGGCAAGACGCGTTCACGCCGTCGTGCAGAACCGCCGTTACGTCGCCAATGTCAGGCGCATCCGGCGGTTTCTCGAGTCGGGCGCCATCGGCAATCCGACCAGCATCCATGCCGACTTCTTCATCGGGCCGCATTTCGGCGGCTTTCGCGAGGAGATGGCGCATGTGCTGCTGCTCGACATGGCGATCCACACATTCGACGCGGCCCGCTACATGGTTGCCGGCGAGCCGGCCGGCGTCCATTGCCAGGAATGGGAGCCGGCCAATTCCTGGTACCGGCAGGGCTCGTCGGCCAGCGCCGTCTTCGACCTCGGCGGCGGCAAGGTCTTCACCTATGCCGGCTCCTGGTGCGCCGCCGGTTTCCGCACCAGCTGGGAAGGCAGCTGGCGCATCGTCGCCGAACGCGGCAGCCTCATCTGGGATGGCCACGACGTGCTGAAGGCTGAAATGGTGGTGCCGGGCCGTGACGGCTTGCTGGACAAGACCGAGCCGGTCGAGGTGCCGCCGCTCGACGCGTCAGACCGCATCGGCGGCCATCTCGGCATCATCAGGGATTTCATGCACGCCATCGAGACCGGCACCGAGCCGGAGACGCACGGCGCCGACAACATCAAGAGCCTGGCCATGGTTTTCGGCGCCATCGAAAGCGCCGAGACTGGTCGGCGCGTCGCCATCGCAGAGGAAGCACAGTGATGCCCAACCCGCTTCTCGACATCCGGATCGGCACCATGGTGCGAGCCAATCTCGACGACCCGGCTGCTTACATCAAGCAGATCCTGCCGCTCGGCTTCGAGAGCATCCAGCCCTTCTTCTGGCAGACGCTTGGCGGCAAGGATTTGCCGCGGCTGGCCGGGCAGATCCGCGAGGCAATCGGCGACGCCGATGTCAGCGTGTCCACGCTCGGCGTGTTCGGCAATCCGCTGGAGAGCGGCGAGGTCGATCGCGGCGTGCTCGAGGCGTGGGAAACGGTGATCGACAACGCGCATCTGTTCGGCGCTTCGACGGTCAGCGGCTTCACCGGGCGCCTGCGCGGCAAGAAGCTGACCGACAGCCTGCCGCGCTTTCGCGAGGTGTGGGGGCCGCTTGCAAAACGCGCCGCCGACAAGGGCGTGCGCATCGCTTTCGAGAACTGCGCCATGGACGGCAACTGGGCCGCCGGCGACTGGAACATCGCCCACAATCCGGATGCCTGGGAGCTGATGTTCAACGAATTGCCCGACGACAATCTCGGGCTGGAATGGGAACCCTGCCACCAGCTTGTGTACCTGATCGATCCGATACCGCAGATCCGCAAATGGGCGCCACGCATCTTCCATGTCCACGGCAAGGACGCGACGGTGCGCTGGGACGTCATCCGCGAGCACGGCGTGTTCGGCCGGCTGCCCTTCGTGCAGATGCGCACGCCAGGCTTCGGCGACAGCGACTGGACGCGGGTGATCAGCGAATTGCGGCTTGCCGGATACAAGGGCGCCATCGACATCGAGGGCTGGCACGACCCGGTCTATCGCGGCGACCTGGAGATCACCGGGCAGGCGCGGGCGCTGGAGTATTTAAAGCAATGCCGGGGAGGGCCCAGCTACCTGCCGAACCCGATGTGAGGAAAAGCCGGCGGGAGGAGCCGGCCAGCCAAGTGCGGCGCATTGCCGAAGCAAATGTCGAAAACCCTCGCGCTTGCGAGGACAAAAAGGGAGGAACTTGCATGAGCATCGCCAAAAGAACGACACTTCGCCTGACCGTCGCGGCAGCCGCCACGGCGCTCGCCGCCGCCATCTCGACACTGCCGGCCCACGCGCTCGACGCGCAATGGTGCAAGGACGTCCACATCCGCTTCTTCGTCGGCGGCGCCGAGGGCGACGCTTTCGGCACCATCGTCTACAATGGCGCCAAGCAGGCGGCGGCCGATCTCGGGCCGAAGGTCGATTACATCTTCTCGGGCTGGGACGTCGAAAAGATGGTGCAGCAATTGCGCGAGGCGGTCGCGGTCAAGCCCGGCGGCATCGCCATGATGGGCCATCCCGGTGACGCGGCGATCATGCCGCTGGCCGAACAGGCGCACAAGGATGGCATCAAGATGATGTACCAGAACGTACCGGTGCCGACGGTGACGGCGGCGTTCGGCGGCGGCTATGTCGGCGCCCAGCAGGAACAGCAGGGACGCGCGCTCGGCGCCGAGGCGTTCAAGCTGGCCGGGCTGAAAGCCGGCGACAAGGCGATCATGATCGGCCCGTTCGAGAATGAGAGTCGCGGCGCACGCGAGCGTGGGACAGTCGCCGCCCTGAAAGAGGCCGGCATCGATGTCGTTCAAATCAACTCCGCGACCGAGTGGGCAGCCGATCCGAATCTGGCGATCCCGGTGATCACCGCAGCACTCCTCAACAATCCCGGCGTCAAGGCGGTCGGCTATCCCGGCGGACAGATGCTCGGCAACGTGCCGACCTATATGCAGTCGGCGGGCAGGAAGCCCGGCGACATCTTCAATTTCGGCTTCGACACCAGCCCGCAGATCGTCGAGGCCTTCAAGGGCGGCTGGGTGCAACTGACGGCCGACCAGCAGCCGTTCATGCAGGGCTATCTGCCGATCCTCAGCCTCTGCCAGCAAGTGGTGCTGGGTCTGGCGCCGATGAATGTCGACACCGGCGCCGGCTTCGTCACGCCGCAGAACTACGAGATCGTCTCAGAGCTCGCCAAGCAGGCGTTGCGCTGACCTCCCAAGGCTGCCGGCCGGGTTTAGCCCGGCCGGCAGGACCGCTGGCGACGAGGCCGGCAAGCGACAATGAAAAGCGAGGATCCGATGGCCGAACGCATCATCGAACTGCGCGACATCAAGAAATCCTACGGCCAGGTCTATGCGCTGGGCGGGGTCGATCTCAGCGTCGACCGTGGCGAGGTGGTCGGCCTGATCGGCGACAATGGCGCCGGCAAATCGACGCTGATCAAGATCTTGTCGGGCGTCGTCAGGCCGACCAGCGGCGACATATTGGTGCGCGGCCAGCCGGTGAGCGGATGGAGTGCGGCGCGCTCGCGCGACGCCGGCATCGAGACGGTGTTTCAGGACCGGGCGCTGGCGGTGCAGCAGACCATCGTGCGCAACATCTTCATGGGCCGCGAACTCACCGGCTTCATGGGCTTTCTCAGGGTTAACAAGGAGATCGAGGAGGCGAGCCGGCTGATGCGCGACATCGGCTTCACCTCGAAGGTGTTCACGCCGCACTCGATCGTCGGCCAGCTTTCGGGCGGCGAACGCCAGGGCGTGGCGATCGCGCGCGCCATCTACAAGCAGGCGGAGCTGATCATCCTCGACGAGCCGACGACGGCACTGTCGCTGACCGAGACCGCCAAGGTCTTCCATTTCGTGCGCCAGGTGCGGGCGAGCGGACGATCGATCCTGTTCATCGGCCACAACATCCATCATGTCTTCGACATCGCCGACCGTTTCGTGGTGCTGGACCGCGGCAAGGTGGCGCTGACCACTGACCGCAGCGAGGTCAAGTCGGCCGAGGAGCTCATCAATTTCATGGAAGACGTGGCGCATCCGGGCGGGCTGCCCGGACTGCACGATGGTGGCGAAACGAAGCAGAGAGCGCGATGAGCAAGGCCATGGAACCCGATCTGCAAAGCCCTTTCAGCGGTTCAAGCGGCGATACAGTCGGCAAGGAATGGAGGCATCCGTCCGATCACTGGCTGCGCGGCTTCGTCATCGACAACCGTGCCTCGCTCGGCACGCTCGCCGTGTTCATCGTCATGATGGCGGTGTTCATGATCGCCAACCCGACCGTGTTCACCACCTGGTATCTCTACAGCTCCGTGCTCACCACGCTCCCCGTCGCGCTGTTCGTGGTGGTGCCGCTGGTCTTCGTCGTCACCTGCGGTGAGATCGACCTGTCGTTTCCGGCGACGATGGGTTTTGCCTCGTGGGTGTTCGCGCTGGTGGTGCAGGCCGGCTACGATCCGTTCCTTGGCATTGCGGCGGCACTTGTCACCGGCGTGCTGCTCGGCTTCCTCGTCGGGTCGCTGGTCGTCTATGGCGGGCTGTCGTCGCTGATCGCCACGCTCGGCATGAACTTCCTGCTGCGCGGCCTGATCCAGATCATCAACGAGGGCAGGTCGATGGCGCTGACCGGCCTTGCCGACACCTCGGCCTACAAGATCTTCTCCAGTCAGGTCTACGGCATCCCGGTGCAGATCTTCTGGGCCATCGCCTTCGTCGTGCTCTCGGCAATGCTCTACAACCGCCACCGCTTCGGCGCGCAGGTCAAGGTGGTCGGCGACAATCCCGACAGCGCCAAGCAGATGGGCATCGATGTCAAATGGGTGCGGGTGAAGGTGTTCGTCTTCGTCGGCATAGGTGCCGCGATCGCCGGAACGTTTTCGGTGATGATCAATTTCACCTGGTGGCCGACCGCCGGCGACGGCTACCTGCTGCCGGTGCTGGCCTCGGTATTCGTCGGCGGCACCCCGACCTGGGGCGGCATCGGCACCGTTGCAGGTGGAGCGATCGGCGCGGTGACCGTGTCGTTCATCCAGACCGGCGTCGTGGCGGCGGGCCTAAGCGGCTTCTACGTGCAGTTCTTCAACGGCCTGATCATCATCCTGTCGCTGCTCGGGCATAAGTGGAACCAGGCAAGATATCGGTGAGGGGCGCTGCCGCCGGTTGGGCGCGTCTCACACCGCCGCGACAAACCCGTCCAGCACGCGCTTTTGGCCGGCCTTGTCGAAGTCGATGGTCAGCTTGTTGCCTTCGATGGCCGCAATGTTGCCGTTGCCGAATTTCTGGTGGAAGACGCGGTCGCCGACGCTGAAGGCGGAGGGCGTGTCGGAGACGGATTTGGCGACCAGTTCGCCGTCGATGGTGCGGCCCTTGACCGAGGTGCGGCCGGCGCCGTAGCCACTGTCGGTCTCGCCATAGCCGATGCGCTCGACCTGATGGCCGGAGCGCGTGCCCCAGTTGCGGTCGGTCGCCTCGGTGCGATTGGCCTGCGCGCGCTGCCAGCCCGGCGTCGAATAGGTGTTTGAGAAGGCGCCGGATTTTTCGGTGTTGGCACCGACATTGTCGAAGCGCGAGGCGCCGTAGGGGTTCTGCCTTCCTGCTCCCTGGCCGCCGCCCCGGCCCGCCGCGAACGAGCCGCCGCCATAGGGATTGCCATAGCCGCCGTAGGAATTGCCGGCTTCGGCGATCTCGACATGGGAGTTCGGCAGTTCCTCGAGGAAGCGCGACGGGATGGTCGATTGCCACAGGCCGTGGATGAGGCGGTTAGAGACGAACCAGATATGCAGGTTCTTCTTGGCCCGCGTCAGCCCGACATAGGCCAGCCGCCGCTCTTCCTCCAGCCCTGAACGGCCGCCTTCGTCGAGCGCGCGCTGGTGCGGGAACAGGCCTTCCTCCCAGCCGGGCAGGAAGACGGTCTCGAATTCGAGGCCCTTGGCCGAATGCAGCGTCATGATCGAGACGGCGTCGAGCCCGGCATTCTGCTCGGCATCCATGACAAGCGCGACATGCTCGAGGAAGGAGCGCAGCGACTCGTACTCCTCCATCGAGCGGACCAATTCCTTGAGGTTCTCCAGCCGGCCGGGGGCTTCGGCCGAGCGGTCGTTCTTCCACATGTCGGTGTAGCCGCTCTCTTCGAGAATGGTCTCGGCGAGTTCGGTATGCGGCGTGGTTTCCAGCGCCTTCTGCCAGCGTTCGAAATTGGCGGCGACCTCGCGCAGCGCGGCGCGCGGTTTCGGCTTCAGTTCGTCGCTTTCGGCGAGGTTGGCGGCAGCCTCCAGCATCGGGATGCGCAGCGCGCGCGCCGTGTCGTGGATCTGGCGAATGGTGGCTTCACCCAGCCCGCGCTTGGGCACGTTGACGATGCGCTCGAAGGCGAGGTCGTCGCCGCCATTGGCGACGACGCGGAAGAAGGCCAGTGCGTCGCGGATTTCCATGCGCTCGTAGAAACGCGGACCGCCGATGACGCGGTAGTTGAGGCCGAGCGTGATGAAGCGGTCCTCGAAGGCACGCATCTGGAAAGACGCGCGGACAAGGATCGCCATGTCGTTGAGGTTGTGCTTCTGGCGCTGGTAGGCCTCGATCGTCTCGCCGATGGCGCGGGCTTCCTCCTCGGAATCCCAGGCGGCGTGGACGTTGACTTTGCCGTCCTCGGGATCGTTGCGATCGGTGAACAGCGTCTTGCCGAAGCGGCCCTCATTGTGGGCGATGAGATGGGAGGCCGCACCCAGGATGTGCGCGGTGGAGCGGTAGTTGCGCTCCAGCCTGATGATGGTGGCGCCGGGAAAATCCTTGTCGAAGCGCAGGATGTTGTCCACCTCGGCGCCGCGCCAGCCATAGATCGACTGGTCGTCATCGCCGACGCAGCAGATGTTTACGGTGGCCGGACGCGGATTTCCCTCCCCCTTGAGGGGAGGGTGGCCGGGCGAAGCCCGGTCGGGTGGGGTCCTCGCGGCAGTGCGCGACGCTGCAGCGGTGCCTTCTGCGGCGACCCCCTCCGCCCGCTTCGCGGGCACCTCCCCCTCGAGGGGGGAGGATTGCGGCCGCTGCGCCAAGAGCCGCAGCCACATGTACTGGGCGGTGTTGGTGTCCTGGTATTCGTCGACGAGGATGTATTTGAAGCGCCTGTGATAGTCCTTCAGCACGTCCGGATTGGCGCGGAAGATGCGGATCGGATGGCACAGAAGATCGCCGAAATCGCAGGCGTTCAGCGTCTGCAGGCGTTCTTGATAGGCCTTGTAGAGCTCACGGCCCTTGCCGTTGGCGAAGGCGCGCGCGTCGCCCTCGGCGATGTCGGCCGGACCTTGGCCCTTGTTCTTCCAGCCGTCGATCATCTGGGCGAACTGCTTGGCCGGCCAGCGCTTGTCGTCCAGGCCCTCGGCCTGGATCAGCTGCTTGATCAGCCGCACGACGTCGTCGGTGTCGAGGATGGTAAAGTCGGATCTCAGGCCGGCAAGCTCGGCGTGGCGGCGCAGCAGTTTCACGCCGATCGAGTGGAAGGTGCCGAGCCACGGCATGCCCTCGACATTGCCTTCGCCGATCAGGATGCCGATGCGCTGTTTCATCTCGCGCGCGGCCTTGTTGGTGAAGGTCACCGCGAGGATCTGCGGAGGGAAGGCTTTGCCGGTGGCGAGGATGTGGGCGATGCGGGTGGTCAGCACGCGGGTCTTGCCGGTGCCGGCGCCGGCCAGCACCAGAACCGGGCCTTCGGTGGTTTCCACCGCCAGCCGCTGTTCGGGATTCAAACCCTTGAGATAGTCGGGCGCGTTGTTGTGGCCGCTGCGGGCAGCCATGGCGCGCGCGGCAATGCCCGACGGGGCCGTGGGCCGCGCATTGGGTTCGTCGAAAAAGGGCATGTCTTCGGAAAAGCCGGACATCTTCCCCCCGAATGTAGTGATTCGGGAGGGAAAGACCAGAAGTGTCTACGTTTTGTTCCCGGTAAAGTGGCTTATCCGGCCGCCTAGCCAACGGACGATCGGCCTGCCCAGCGTTTGCAGCAGGGGAGATAGCCCCTATCACGCCGCATGGCTCAAGCTTGACAGGCGGGGCGGGCGGAGGAAAGTTGTGTTCCGGGCGTGAACGCAATGCCGGGTTGCCCATGGCCGCGCCACGCAGCGCGAACAGTCGAAGGAGTATCATCTTGGCTGTCACCATCACCTCCCTCGTTCTTTTTCTGCTTGGCCTGGCGCTTGGCGCCGGCGGCATCTGGTTGGCTTCGCTGGGCGGCAGTTGGTACTACATCATCGCCGGTCTCGCCTTCCTGATCGCCGCCTGGCTGCTCTACCGGCGCCGCTCCACGGCACTGTGGCTCTATGCGGCGATCGTGATCGGCACGCTGGCCTGGGCGGTCTGGGAAATCGGCTTCGACTGGTGGGAACTCGGCCCGCGCGGCGGCATCATCGTGCTGGTGGCGCTGTGGCTGCTGACGCCCTGGGCGAGGCGGGGGCTTGCCGGTCCCGACGGGCGCGCACCGCTGATCCTGGCGGTGCTGGCGTCGCTGGCGGTGGCCGGCTATTCGATGACCACGGACCCCAAGGACATCGCCGGCGCGCTCGACACCGATAAGGTGACCCCCAACGCCAATCTTGGCGGCGATGTGCCGGCCGGCGAGTGGCACTATTACGGCCGCACGCAATTCGGCCAGCGCTATTCCCCGCTCGACCAGATCACGCCGGACAATGTCGCCAACCTGAAGCCAGCCTGGACCTACCGGACCGGCGACGTAAAGGGGCCTGACGATGTTGGCGAGACCACCTATCAGGTCACGCCGCTGAAAGTCGGCGACACGCTCTACATCTGCACGCCGCACAATTTCGCCATCGCGGTCGATGCGGCGACCGGCAAGGAAAAATGGCGCTACGATCCCAAGATTAAGCTCGACAAGGATCGCCAGCACCAGACCTGCCGTGGCGTATCCTATTATGCCGATGCCGCCGGTTCCGCTGGCCAGCCTTGCGCGACCCGCGTATACCTGCCGACCTCCGACGCGCGGCTGATCGCGCTCGACGCCGCCAACGGGCAGGTCTGCCCCGCCTTCGCCGAGGGCGGCACGCTCAACCTTCTGACCGGGATGCCGTACCCGAAGTCGGGCTATTATTACTCGACTTCGGCGCCGCTGATCGCGGGCGGCAAGATCATCGTCGGCGGCGCGGTCAACGACAATTATTCGACGCAGGAGCCGTCCGGCGTCATCCGCGCCTATGATGCCGCCACCGGCAAACTGCTGTGGAACTGGGATTCCGGCAATCCGGACCAGACGACGCCGCTGGCGCCCGGCCAGACCTACACCGCCAACTCGCCCAACATGTGGTCGACGCCGAGCGCCGACGAGAAGCTCGGCCTGCTCTATGTGCCGCTCGGCAACCAGACGCCGGACCAACTCGGCATGGGCCGCAGCGACAATGTCGAGAAGTTCTCCTCCTCGATCACCGCGCTCGACCTCAACACCGGACAGTTGAAATGGGTGCGGCAGACCGTGCATCACGACCTGTGGGACATGGACGTGCCGGCGCAGCCGACCCTGATCGACATCACCAAGGCCGACGGCTCGATCGTGCCGGCGCTGGTCGGGCCGACCAAGCAGGGCGATCTCTATGTGCTCGACCGGCGCAGCGGCGAGCCGGTGATCGCGGTCAAGGAAGTGCCGGCGCCAGGCGGCGCCATCGAAGGCGACCACACATCGCCGACCCAGCCGGCGTCGGACCTCTCCTTCAACCCGAAGCCGCTGACCGATGCCGACATGTGGGGCATCACCATGTTCGACCAGCTGGCGTGCCGGATCGCTTTCCACAAATTGCGCTATGAAGGCCGCTACACGCCGCCCTCGCTGCAGGGATCGCTGGTCTATCCCGGCAATTTCGGCACCTTCAACTGGGGTGGCGTCGCGGTCGATCCGGTGCGGCAGGTGATGTTCGGCATGCCGACCTATCTCGCCTTCACGTCGAGACTTGTTCCGCGCGCGGACGTGCCGGCGCCGGGCGACGACACCAAGGGCAGCGAGCAGGGGCTGAACCGCAATGACGGCGCTTCCTATGCGGTGGTGATGGGACCGTTCCTGTCGCCGCTCGGCATTCCCTGCCAGGCGCCGCCCTGGGGCTATGTCGCCGGCGTCGATCTCAGGACCGGCGCGATCGCCTACAAGCACCGCAACGGCACCGTCTACGACATGACGCCGTTGCCGCTGCCGCTGAAGGTCGGGGTGCCTGGCATTGGCGGGCCGATGATCACCGCCGGCGGCGTCGCCTTCCTGGGTGCCGCGGTGGACGATTATCTGCGCGCCTATGATTTGACATCGGGCAAGCAGCTCTGGCAGGCACGGCTGCCGGCGGGCGGCCAATCGACGCCGATGACCTATACGGTGGCGGACGGGCGCCAGTTCGTGGTCATCGTCGCCGGCGGCCACGGCTCGGTCGGCACCAAGCCCGGGGATTACGTGATGGCCTACGCGCTGCCGAAGTAGAGGCGGGCTGCACCAAATCGTTGGTGCTAGCCGAGCCCCAAATGGCCCTTCAGGCTGGGCACCGAGCCGAGCACCTGATTGGTCAAATCGGGGCCAGCGGCGGCTTCGGCCTGCTGGACCAGCGTTTCGCCGGCCTTCTGGATTTGCGCCATGTCGAGGCCGGATGCCTTGAGCGCGGCGAGGCCGTTGACCAGCGCGCCGGCCTTTTCGCCGAGGACGCCGCCAAGCGCGCCCTGCAGCGACGACAGGAAGCCGCCACCGCCGCCGGCAGGCGCGGCGGCCATGACGTCATATTTCTGCGCCAGTGCATCGGCGCCCGGGATCTTGGCGAAGAATGACGAGGCGCTGGTGCCTTCCGCCTCATGCTCGAGCACCGAGAAAATGGTGCCGACGACTTTTTCCGTCGTTGCCTGGTCGAGACCCGCCTTCTGCGAAACGGTGTTCACGATGTCCTGTACGTCCATGACTTCACCTCAACCTTGGGTTTTTCGTGTTTGCCGGATAGCGCTGGCTGCGAACCTTGACCATGGACTTCTTGACCATCGACTTGTGGCTCGCCACGACAATTGTCGCGCGCATCGCCAGTATGGCGGCGGCGGCAATCATGAAGGCGGTTGCAAGGGTCGGCATGATCATCGTTTCCTCCAGGCCGCGCCATCGGGCGGCCGATCAGCCAGTTTCCCCTACTATTGTGGCAGCGCCACCAAGATTGTCGATGATGACAAAAACGTGATGAGAGATGAGATCCGTCGTCTGGGCGCCGATCGCTGGGCGGACCGATGTCACTGTCCCGTGACTGGACGATGAGAGGCTGGCCCCTATCTTGCGGACGGCAGGGACAGTCCAGCCCGGAGGAGTGCGCCATGACCGACGTCACCACCACACCCGTGATCACCCAGGCGATGATCGACGCCTATGACGAATACACGCATCTGACGCTCGACCGCCGCCGCTTCATGGAACAACTGAGCAGGCTTGCCGGGTCGGGTGCGGCGGCGGCCGCGATCGCGCCGCTTTTGGCCGCGAACTCCGCCCAGGCGGCGATCGTTGCCGAAAATGATGCCCGCGTGAAAGGCGAGGACATCACCTATCCCGGCAGCGGCGGCGAGATGAAGGGCTATCTGGTCAGACCGGCAAACCAGACAGGCAAGGTCGGCACCGTCATCGTCATCCATGAAAACAGGGGGCTCAACCCGCATATCCGCGACGTTGCCCGGCGCGTGGCGCTGGAAGGGTTCGTGGCGCTGGCGCCCGATTTCCTGTCGCCGCTCGGCGGCACGCCCGCCGACGAGGACAAGGCGCGCGACATGTTCACCACGCTCGACCCGGCACAGACCGTCGCCAACGGCGTTGCCACCGTCGCCTTCCTCAAGGCCGACAAGGACGGCAACGGCAAGGTCGGCGCCATCGGCTTCTGCTGGGGCGGCGGCACCGCCAACATGCTGGCCGTCAATGCCCCCGACCTTGCCGCCAGCGTCGCCTATTACGGCATGCAGCCGAAGGCCGCGGACGTGTCGAAGATCAAGGCGGCATTGCTGCTGCACTATGCCGGGCTCGACGATCGCACCAATGCCGGCATCGACGCTTTCAAGAAGGAACTCGATGCCGCGCATGTCGAATACACTGTTTATGTCTATGAAGGCGCCAACCATGCCTTCAACAACGACACTTCGGCGGCGCGCTACGACAAGAAGGCTGCCGATCTCGCCTGGGGCCGGACGATCGCCTTTCTGAAGGAGAAACTGGCCTGAAGCAAAAACTGGCCTGAAGCAAAAACTGGCCTCAAGCAAAAACTGGCATTGGGCGTCTAATCCGTCCTCGCCGGCTTGTGGAAGGCGACGCCGGCGACCACCAGCGCGATGCCAACACAATCGCTGAAGCCGGGTATCTGGCGCAGCACGATGACGCCGATCAGCGTTGCCGTGACCGGGAGCAGCGACAGCATCAGCGCAAAGCTCGAACGCGGCAGCTGCGACATGGCGAGCTGATCGCAGATGTAGGGAATGACCGAGGAACAGATGCCGACGCCGATGGCGGCGATGAGCAGCAGCGGCGAGAAGAAGGCGGGCAGCGCGTCGGTAAAGCCGATCGGAAGCACGACCAAGAAGGCGACTGCCATGGCTGCTCCCAGGCCCGCTATGCCGTCACCGGCGCCGGCGCGGGCGACGCGGTGGCCGAGCACGATGTAGCCGACAAAGAGCGCGCCATTGAGGAAGGCCCAGAACAGCCCGAGCGGATCGCTGGACCACTTCACGTCGATCAGCAGCAAGGTGCCGGTAACGGCTGTCGTCAGGGCGGCCAGGTTGCGGACGCTCCTGAGGCCGACCAGCGCGACGCCGATGGTGCCGACGAATTCGATCGCCGCCACCAGCGAGATCGGCAACCGGTCGAGCGCCAGGTAGAACGCGCAGTTCATCACCGCCAGGCAAGCGCCGAAGGCCAGCAACAGCAGCCGCGCCGGGGGATCGGCGCGGGCGAAGGTCCGCCACGGGCGCGTCAGCGGCGCGAAGACCAGCGCGGCGGTGGCGATGCGCAGCCACGCCATGCCGAGCACGCCGACATGCGGGAAAAGCAGCACCGCGAAAGCCGGGCCGAGATAGTGGAAGACGGCGCTGACGCCGAACCAGACATGCGGCGGAAGTTTTGCCGCCATGTGGTCGAGCACGGGGCCGCCGGGCGCAGGGGTTGCGGGGTGGGCTTGCGATCGATCGTTCATTGGATCACTATCGCAGGCGATTTTTCGATTTTATATGGATGATGATCGGGCTATTTTGCCATCTCCTTTCTGGAGGCAAGGAGTTTTTAGTGAAACGCCTTCGAACTGAAAATGTCGATCTCGACGCCGCTGATATGAAGATCCTGCGCCTGCTGGAAAAGGATGCCCGCGCCAGCACGGCGGAGCTGGCGCGTTCGGTCGGGCTGTCGGCGCCAAGCGTCGCCGAGCGCATCAAGCGGCTGCAGGAGAACGGTGTCATCGAAGCCTACAGCGTCAAGATCAACCCGGCGGCGCTCGGCCTCAAGCTGTCGGCGTGGCTGCGCATCCGCCCGGTACCGGGGCAACTGTCCGTCGTGGCCGACATCATCCGCGAGCTGCCGGAGATCGCGCAATGCGACCGGGTGACCGGCGAGGACTGTTTCATTGCGCTCGCGCATGTCGGCTCGGTAACGGAGCTCGAACGGGTGATCGACCGGATCATCCCCTACGCGATGACCAACACGGCCATCATCCAGTCGTCGCCGGTGGTGGCGCGCTCGCCGCTGGCTGCGATCAAAAGATCGGCGTAGACCGGGGCGCAATTCGAGATGCTTGTTGATGGGTTGCGCCGCCCCTCATCTGCCTGCCGGCATCTTCTTCCCGTATAGTGACGGGGAGAAGGGGCTGGCCGCAATGTCGGCGCTTGTTCTGCAATGCTGGTGATTGGCGAAGCTGCCGGTGACAGCGTCCTTCTCCCCGTCACTATACGGGGAGAAGTGCCCGGCAGGGCGATGAGGGGCAGCACTGACCTATCGAAAATGGTAGCCGGGATGCCTACCCATCGGTGCTAAGCATGCCCGCGCTTCAGGCGGGCGCGCTTCAGAATGCTGCGCCAGCGGATCATGTCGAACGGGATCGGCTCGTTGTTGTTGGCGATATGGAAGATCTCGTTGTCGACGTTCTTGAGCGAACGCCAGAAATCATAGTCGGTGATGCGCGGATCGGCGGCCAGCCTGTCCACCTCGACCTTGATGTCGGTTTTCATGCACGTTCCTCGAACCGGCTCCGCCCGCCGCCCGTATAACAACCCGTGCGGACCTTTTCTGCCGCTCCGCTGAGTCGTTCAACGGCCCAATTGGCTTGTTCCCGTTAAAACCTCGGTAAGGTTAACGCCGTGGCGAGGCTGCTTCAAGAACCGGCGCCAGCCGATTTGCAGGTTCTTCCATTTTGAGCTGCCGGTGTGGCTTTGATGCCCAATTCGCTGGACGCGGTGACAGTGTCAGCTCGCCCTATTTGCGCTTGATCCCGATCGAGCGGCCGGCACGCTCCGGCATCGGCAGCACCGAATGCGCGGCGCGCATGGCTTCGACCTTGGCCAGCACATCGGCGGGGAAGGGCGCGACCTTCGGCCCCGACATGTCGACATGCAGCGACAAGGTTTCGGAGGTGGCGGCGAGCCAGCCGTCGACATGGCGGATTTCCTGATAGGCCCTGAGCCGCTTCTCGTCATGATCGATCAGCTGGAAGGAGACCTGGACCTTGTGCTCCAGATGCAGCTCCTGCACGTAGCAGACATGGACTTCGGCGGTGTAGATGGTGAGCCGCCGGTCTTTCACATAGTCCAGCCCCATGCCCATCGCCTCGAAGGCCTCGTCCGAGCAGCGGTCGAACAGCACGTTGTAGTAGGCCATGTTGAGATGGCCGTTGTAGTCGATCCAGTCTTTTTCGATGTCCATGGGCCTGGAGACGAAGGGGGCTGGGATGGACATGGAAACTTCCTTGTTCTGGCGCTGGACAGAGCGTGGCTACGGAGACTACGCATCCATAATCGCATAACAAGCGTGGACACTGGTCCATTCGCGGAGGAATTCATGGCTCTGAGCGACCTCAATCCCGTCGAACGCAACGAGGAAGGCATCGCGGCGGTGCTCGGCATCCTCAAGCAGCGGCTCGGCGAGCGCTTCCAGACCGGCGAGGCCATCCGCTCGCAGCACGCGCACACCACCACCTATCTCCCGACGCAGGCGCCGGACGGCGTCGCTTTTCCGGAGACGGCGGCCGAAGTGCAGGAGATCGTACGGGCCTGTGCCGCCCACCGCGTGCCGGTGATCGCCTTCGGCGTCGGTTCGTCGCTGGAGGGCCACACCAATGCACCGGGCGGCGGCATCTCGGTCGATACGTCGCGCATGAACCGCATTCTTGCGGTCAATCCGCAGGATCTCGACTGCACGGTCGAGCCCGGGGTGACGCGCGAGGATCTCAACCGGCATCTGCGCGACACCGGCCTGTTCTTTCCGATCGATCCGGGCGCCAATGCCTCGCTCGGCGGCATGGCCGCGACGCGGGCGTCCGGCACCAACGCCGTGCGCTATGGCACGATGCGCGAGAACGTGCTGTCGCTGACCGCCGTCATGGCCGACGGCGAGACGGTGACCACGGGCAAAAGAGCGAAGAAGAGTTCTGCCGGCTATGATTTGACGCGGCTCTTGGTCGGCTCGGAAGGCACGCTCGGCATCATCACCTCTCTGACTTTGAAGCTGCAAGGCATTCCGCAGGCGATCTCGGGCGGCGTCTGCCCGTTTCCGAGCGTCGAGTCGGCCTGCAACGCCGTCATCGCGACCATCCAGATGGGCATTCCGGTGGCGCGCATCGAACTGGTCAATGCACTGCAGATGCGGGCGATGAAGATTTATTCGAAGCTCGATTATCCGGAAAGCCCGTGTCTGTTCGTCGAATTCCACGGCAGCGATGCCGGCGTCGCGGAGCAGGCCGAAACCTTCGGCATGATCGCGGAGGAAAATGGCGGCGGACCCTTCCTGTGGACCAGCGTCGCCGAGGAGCGGACGAAACTGTGGAAAGCGAGGCACGACGCCTACTGGTCGTCGCTCACATTGCGGCCGGGCGCCAAGGGGCTGTCGACCGATGTCTGCGTGCCGATCTCGCGCTTTGCCGAATGTGTTACCGAAACGGAAGCCGACATCGCCGAGATGGGGCTGATCGCGCCGATTGTCGGCCATGCCGGCGACGGCAATTTCCACGTGCTGGTGCTGATGGATGTGAACGACCCCAAGGAGATCGCGCTGTCGGAGAAATTCGTCGCGCGGCTCAACATGCGGGCCATCGCCATGGATGGCACCTGCACCGGCGAACATGGCATCGGCCAGGGCAAGATCGGCTTCCTGCGCCACGAACTCGGCCACGGCGTGGACATTATGCGCACCATCAAGCAGGCGCTTGATCCGCAAAACATCATGAATCCGGGCAAGATATTGCCGCGAGACTAGCCAGTCCTTCGACGCAAGGTTCGCATGCGGCTTTGTCTTTGACCGAACCACGCTTCGAGTCGAGATCGGGCGCACAGTGGAACCGCCTGCACCTTCGGAACCGATTCCCGGTTTTCCCGTTGCGGCAACCAACGGATATCGTCAAAGCGGAGCGGCCTCCCATGAAATGGAAAGGCGTCTGGAAGAATCAATACGGGTCCATTGTCGAGATCACCGATGATGCGGACAACCGTATATCGGGATCGTTTCGAACCGCGCTGCCGGATAGCGGATTCCATGGCCAGGAAATTCCGATTTTGGGCGTCCACCGCGGCGACTGCATCAGTTTTGCCGGCGGCGGGAAAACGCCGGTTGGGGATGCGGTCGTTTCCTACACCGGCCTCCTTCGGGAGGGAAAAATGGAGACGTTGTGGTTTGTCGTCTCGGATGCGGCGATAATGGCCAGCGGCGAGGGCCAACCCGCGAAAATCGAAAAACTGAATTGGTGGCGTTCGATGTCGACCAGCGCGGACACGTTCCAAAGAAGCTAGTCCCGATGGCAGGGGCAGCCATTTGGCCCCGCTGGTCGCCGAATCCGGAGCGTTACCGTGCGGCCGCAGGCTGCTCCTGCGCGCCCTGGACAAGGGCCTGCAGCATGGGTCGTGTCGGGGCGAAGAAGGTCGTGCCAGTGTGTGGTGTGGAGACATCGAGCAACCGGTCGTAGGCGCCCGGCGGGTCGCCGAGATACATGCGCTGCAGCATCTTTTCGGTGACCCAGAGATACCGGGAATAGCCGATGAAGTAGGTGCCGAACTCGTTCTGCCCCGGCCTGCCGAACGGCATGTTGTCGCGCAATATATCGTACTCGTTGCCGTCGGCATCCTCGATGGTGGCCAGCGACTTGTGGGACTTGCGCGGCGCGTCGTCATCGTCGATTTCGATGTTGTCGATCTTGGTGCGGCCGATGATCGCCTCCTGCTCGGGCGTTGGAATGCGCGCCCAGGCCTGGAGATCGTGCAGGTATTTCTGGACGACGACATAGCTGCCGCCGGCAAAGCCGGCATCCTCGTCGCCGACCAGTGCCGAGGCGGGCAGGTCGAGGCCGGTAGGGTTGGCCGTGCCGTCGACGAAACCGAGCAGGTCGCGGGCGTCGAAATAGCGAAAGCCCGTGACTTCGTCGACGACGGTCACACCAGGGCCAAGCCTGTCGAGCAGGATACGCTCGAACTCGAAGCACATGTCTGATCGTTCGGCACGGATGTGGAAGAGCAGGTCGCCCGGTGTCGACGGGGCCGAATGGACTGCTCCCTTGATCGGCGCGAACGGTTTCAGCTCCAGCGGCCGCCGGCCGGCGCTGAGGCGGTCCCAGAGAGCGCGGCCAATGCCGGCGATGCAGGACAGGCGGCCGCCAAGGTCGCGGAACCCGACATTCTTGACCAGGTCGTCAAGGTCGCCGAGCGCGGAACAAACCCTGGCGAGAGCCGGCTGTTCATCGGCGACGGTGACGACCAGAAAAATCGCCGACTGCGAAAGCGGGGCATCGACGCTCTGCGCGTCGATCGGCACGCGGTCCCAGTTCTTGCCCGACATCCGAGAATCTCCGTATTTTCCGGGATTTGTTTCAGATCGCCCGACAGGACGCAACACTCGAAGAATTGCCTCTTTATCGACACGCGGATGCGGGTAGAGTGCGGCGGAAATTCAATCAACCTGTTCGGAGCTGATGCTCGCACGCCTGTTCGTGATCTTCGGTGGCCTGTTCGTGCTGGTGCTGTGTGCGGCGCTGGTGGTGCCGTATTTTATCGACTGGACCGGCTACCGCGCCGATTTCGAACGTGAGGCGAGCGCCATCCTCGGCCGCAAGGTGATCGTGCAGGGCGACGCCACGGCAAGGCTGTTGCCGTTTCCTTCGGTGACCTTCTCCAACGTCGCCGTCGCCGGTGGCCCCAATGGTCAGCCGGCCATGACCGTCGAGACGTTTTCGATGGATGCCGAACTCGCGCCCTTCCTGCGCGGCGAGGTGCTGATCTTCGACATGCGGCTGGTGCGGCCGAAGGCGACCATCGACATCGCCAGGGATGGCACGGTCGACTGGGCCATGCGCCCGTCCTCGCCCTTCAACCCCAGCCAGATCTCGATCGAGAAGCTGACGGTGACCGAAGGGCAGATCGAGTTGCGCCATGCCGCCGGCGGGCGCAGTCACATCTTTTCCGAGATCAATTCGACCATTTCGGCCGAGTCGCTGGCCGGTCCGTGGCGCCTGGACGGCACGTTGCGGCTGGACGGGTTGCGCACCACGGTCGCTGCGTCGACCGGCAAGGCCGAACCCTCCGGGCAAATGCGCATTCGCCTGAAGGCCGACCCCGATGCCTATCCGCTGGTGATCGAAACGGACGGCAATGCGGGCATCGTCAACGGCGCCGCCGTCTACTCAGGCCAGTTCAAGATTGCTGCCTCCGACAAGAATGGAGCCGACAAGAACAGCGCCGAGCTGCGCGGCAACGATGGCGAAACGGTGAAAGTCTCGACCGGCAAGCCCGATCCGGGTTTTCGGCTGAATGGCAAATTCTCGCTCGACCACCAGAAGCTCGGCGTCGACGAATTCCGTTTCGAGACGGGGCCGCTGGACAATCCCTACACCGCCGACGGCAAGGCCTCGGTCGACCTCGGCCAGAAGCCGAGCTTCGCCATTGAGGCCAATGGCGCGCAGGTGCAGTTCGACGAGGCCGTGGGCGCTCAGGCCGGCACCGGCCTGACGCTCGACCAGCGCATTGCCGGGCTGGAGCAGGCGCTGCTCGATCTGCCGAAGCCGACCATTCCCGGCACGGTCGAGGTCAAGCTGCCGGCGGTGGTCGCCGGGGACACGACGGTGCGCGATGTGCATCTTTCCGCCGAGCCGGTCGAAGATGGCTGGAAGATAAAGTCGCTTGCCGCGACACTGCCGGGCCGCACCACGCTGGAAGCCGATGGCATGCTGGTGCTCAACGTGCAGAGCCATTTCGGCTTCACCGGCTCGTTGCTGCTTGCTGTGGCGCAACCCTCGGGCTTCGCCGCCTGGCTGTCCAAGGATGTCGACGAGGCGATCCGCCGCCTGCCTGCCGCCGGCTTCAAGGCCAAGGTCGATCTCTCGGAAAACCATCAATCCTTCAGCGACCTCGAACTGATCCTGGGCAAGGCGAAGTTTTCCGGACGCATCGATTCCAGCCAGCCCGACGACGCCAGGCCCTCGGTGCTGATGCGGCTCGATGGCGGCGAGCTCGATGTCGACGGGCTGGCGGCGTTCGCCTCGATCTTCGTCAGCGACAAGGGCACCAACCGCTTCGCCGACCGCGATCTCGATTTCCAGATCAAGGCCGGGCCGGTCAGCGCCGGCGGGCTGACCGCCGACACAGTCGACACGGCGCTGAGGCTGCGCGAGGGCTTGCTCGAAATCGACCGGCTGTCGGTGGGCGGGCTGGCCGGCGCCTCGATCAGCACCACGGGCCGGATCAAGGATTTCCCGGCGAGCCCGACCGGCAAGCTGGACGCTTCCGTGGTCGCCGTCGATCTGAAGCCGCTGATCGACGTCGCCGCGCAGCATTACCCGGACAGCACAGTGCTGAAGGGCCTGGCAAGCCGTGCGGCCGCCTATCCCGACCTGTTCCAGGATGCCCGCGTCGACCTCGTGGCGAGTGCCGCCGACAATGGCGATGGCACGACGGGCCTGGCGGTGAGCGGGCAGGGCAAGGCCGGCGGCTCGGCGTTTTCGGCCTCGCTGTCGGGGAAGGGGGCGATGGACGATCTTCTCGACGCGCCGGTAACGCTGACCTTCAACGCCAAAAATCCCGACGCCACCGCTCTCCTGGCGCTTTACGGCCTGCCGGCGCTGCCGCTCGGCATGCTGGGCGAAGCCAGCACCGATATCCAGGCCAAAGGCACGCTCAGTGGCGGCCTGGCGACAAATTTCAGCCTCACCGGCAACGACTTCAAGGCCGGCTTCGAGGGAACCGTGGCGGACACGCCGCAAGGGCCCACCGCCAAGGGCAAGCTCAGCCTCGACGCCGCCGACATCGAACCCTGGCTGATGACATCGGGCATCGGCCTGCCGGGCATGGGCGCCGGCATGTCGGCATCGCTCGCGGCGCAGGGCGACTACGGCAACGGCCTGCTGGTGCTCGACAATCTCAGCGGCGCCATCAACGAGGCTGCGGTGTCCGGCGACGTCAATGTCGATGTCAAGGACGGCGTGCCGCATCTGGCCGGCGCGCTGGCACTCGACGAACTCGACCTCGATCCGATGGCGGTGGCGCTGTTCGGCGATTCCGCCTTTCTTGCTGACAAGGGCGGGGCTGACAAGAGCGGGGCCGACGACAAGCGCGGCGCCTGGCCGGATGCGCCCTTCAGCCAGAAATCCAGCCTGCCGTTCACCGCCGACCTCGACCTGACGACAGCGGCACTCGCCGCCGGCTCGTTCGCCACCGCTTACGACGCTGGCTTTTCGCTCAAGCTCGACGAGGAAGGCATCCGCGTTTCCGATCTCAAGGCCAAGCTCCTGGGCGGGGTGCTGACCGGCCTGTTCGAATTGAAGAACAATGACGGCACCGGGCTTTTCAGCGGCCAGATGAAACTGGCCGGATCCGATTTGGGGACCGTGCTGCCGGATGCCGGCATCAGCGGCAAAAGCGATTTCTCGGCGGCGCTGTCGACCAGCGGCAAGTCGGTCGATGCGATGGTCGCCGCTTTGTCGGGTTCCGGCACGGCGACGCTCAAGGGGTTGCAGATCGCCGGCGTCAATCCCGATGCGTTCAGCGCTTTGCTTGCCAAGGCCGATGCGATCGGGCGTGACATCGACGCGGCCAAGACCGCCGGCTTCGCGCCTGACATCGCCGCCGACGGCAGCTTTGCCGCTGGGGATGCCGAGATTGCTTTCACGGTTGCCGGCGGCACGCTGCGGGCGCCGCCGATCAGTTTTGAAAATCCGGCGGCGACCCTGTCCGCCGATATCACGGCCGATCTCAACGCCAGCACGGTGTCGGCCAAGGGCGCGATCACCTACAAGCCCGGCGACGAGGCCCTGGTCGGTTCCGAGCCGGTCATGAATTTCACCGCCGAAGGCCCGCTCGGCGCCATCAAACGGCAGTTCGACAGCGAGCCGCTGGCGCAGTTCCTGACCCAGCGGGCGCTGGAAAGGGAGCAGCAGCGCGTCGAGGCGATGCAGGCGGCGCTGCTGGAGAAACAGCGGCTGCGGCGCGAGGTGCGCTACTACGCTGCACTCCAGGATGCGCGCGACAAGGCCGCCGAGGAACTTCGCCAACAGGAGGAAGCGGCGCGGCTGAAGGCCGAGGCGGACGCCAAGGCGAAAGCGGAGGCCGACGCCAAGGCCCAGGCTGAAGCGGATGCCAAAGCTGAAGCGGATGCGAAGGCGAAAGCCGACGCCGAAGCGAAAGCCAAGGCGGATGCCGACGCCAAGGCAAAGGCGGATGCCGACGCCAAGGCCGCGGCTGAGCAGCAGGCCGCCGACGAGGCGGCCAAGGCCCAGGCGGAGCAGGAGCGCCAGAAGGTGGAAGAGGCAAAGCGCATCGCCTCGCAGGAAAAGGCAAGGCAGGAGGCCGAACGGAAAGCCGCCGAACCGGCGCCCAAAGTCGATCGGGCGCCACAGCCGCAGGCCAACGACAATCCGCCGGCGAAACCAAAGGCCAATCCGTTCACGATCGACAATCTGTTGAAGTCGTTGGAGTAGGGCAGTAGGGCAGTAGGGCAGTAGGGCAGTAGGGTCTTGCTGTCCGAAATCGTTTTTATAGGACGGACATTTCGGCGCCGTCCGCGGCATAGCGGGCGTGGCGGAAGTCGCGGATGGCGGCAAGCTTGCCGTCTTGCCAGGCCAGCAGGATGAAATAGGTGGGCCGTGCGCCCGGGTCGTTGGCGTCGCTGACGAGGATTGCCGGCCTGTCTTCGACGAACCCCGGCACGAAGCACCAGTCCTGCACGCGGGAATAGTTGCTGAAATAGGTGCCGACTTCCTTGCGGCCGTTCAACCGCGTCCTGGCCACCAGTTCGAGCCGGACTTCATCGGCCAGCATGTCGCGCACCGCGTCGAAATCGCGGGCGTTGAAGCGATCGATGTAAGCATCGAGCAGCAGACGTTCCGCAGCGCTCAATCTCGGAACAGGGCGGTCGTCCTGTTCGTCAGCGAGTTCGCGCAACCGGCCCCGGCCGCGATGCAGCGCGGCCTTGATCGCCGGGACGCTGGCATCGAGCGTGGCGCTGATCTCCTGCAGCGAATAGCCGAGAACATCCATCATGATGACGCTGCTTCGCTGCGCCACGGGAAGGCGCATGAAGGTGTGCAGCGCGGCAGAAGCGGCCTGACGGTCAACGGTAGGGTTTGCCGGGTCGACGATCATGTCCGGATCCTCATCGGAATGGACCTTTTCACGGGCGCGGCGGCGCAGGAAATCGAGCGCCGTGTTGTGGGCGATGCGAAACAGCCACCCTTCCGGGTTGGCGATCGGCCCGGCATCGGCCAAGGCCTGGAATGCCTTGGCCAGCGCCTCCTGCAGCACGTCCTCGCCGTCGATGACCGAGCCCGTCATGCGGGCGCAGTAACGGTGCAGCTTGGGGCGCAGCTCCCCAGACAGGCGCTCGAAAAGCGCGCTGTGCCGGTCAGCAACGGGAATGGTCATGCGTCTCCCATCCTGCGACGTCCTCGGTTACGCATCCAGCATCCGGTAACTGCCCACCACGGTCATCTCGTCGCGCTGCGGACGTTCGCTGCAACGATCCCGGATGCCGTTTTGAAATGCCTCAAATGCGGCCAGTCCGGTGATGATGTCGGCATGGGCATCGGTTTGCGTCTCGACCAGATGGACGAATGTCCCGTCGCCGGAGCGCAATGTCATATAGCGAACGCCGTTCGGCGATTTGTCGTGCAACTCCTGGAAAACGGCCTTGACCAACCGCTCGTTCTCGTCGGCCCGTTCCGGTTTCGTCTTGTAGCGTATCAGATGGCGTTTCATCTCTGGCCTTCCTCTGGATTGTACGCGCCCCTTTTCGGGCTCTCACCACCGAGACGTTGCGGAGAGGCCAAAGGATGCGGGGCGTCGTGAAAATATAGGCGCCGTCCGCGCAAGACGTTCGAGCATCACTCGCCGTCCCGATCGAGCAGGCGCCGCAGCATGGGCTCTATGCGCGAGAGTTCGTCGAGATGGACCGCCGACAGCTCGGCCAGGCAATCGTCGGCGCGCTCGGTCAGCCGCAGCAGCACGCGGCGATGGTCGTCCTTGTCCTGGTCGCGTACGACCAGCCCCGCCTCGCCGAGGCGGTTGACCAGTTCGACGGCGCTGTGGTGGCGGATGCGCAGCCGCTCCGCCAGATCGCCGACCGTCACCGGTCCGCCGCCCGGAAAACCCTTGATCGCCAGCAGCGCCTGGTGCTGGCGCGGCGTCAGGCCGGCGTCTTCGGCCTGGATCTGGCTGAATTCGAGGAAGCGGCGGATCAGGTAGCGAAACTCCGACAGCCGCTGGTAGTCGGACTGCTTGATGGCGGGGCGTGATTTCCTGGGCTGCGTCATAGCGGATATTTGTTCGGTTTCCGGCGAAAGCTCAAACGGATTTCGAGCAGAACCCGCTTGAATATTTATATCGTGTTACGATACATAGCCAACCGACAAAGCCGGCTGGCCGCTTCGACCGTGCCGCGCGTGCGAGATACGGCCCGGTGCCAGGAAGCAAACCATCATGAAGACCCATCAACCCAATCCCGATCATCTCAGGGATTTTACCACCGATGCCAGAGTGCTGCTGGTTGCCGCCATCGCCGTCGTGGTGGCGACAGCGGGGCTGTTTGCCGGCATCGTGCTGTTGAAGCTGATCCGGCTTGCCACCAACATTGCCTATTTCGGCCAGTTCTCGCTTGCCGACCTGAAGCTGCAGGATACGCCGCTTGGGCTTGCCGCCGTCCTCGTTCCGGTTGTCGGCGCACTGATCATCGGCCTGATGGCGCGCTACGGCAGCGAGAAGATCCGCGGCCACGGCATTCCCGAAGCGATCGAGGCGATCCTGCTCGGGCGCTCGAAACTCGACGCCAAGGTGGCGATCCTGAAGCCGCTGTCGTCGGCGATCTCGATCGGCTCCGGCGGTCCGTTCGGCGCCGAAGGCCCGATCATCATGACGGGCGGCGCGATCGGCTCGCTGATCGCGCAGATGCTGCCGGTCAGCGACAATGAACGCAAGACGCTGCTGGTGGCGGGCGCCGCGGCCGGCATGACGACCGTGTTCGGCACGCCGATCGCCGCCATCATGCTGGCGGTCGAACTGCTGCTTTTCGAATGGACGCCGCGCAGCTTCATTCCCGTCGCAGTCGCGGCAATCATCGCCGAGGTCGAGCGCACCCTGCTGCATCTGCCCGGGCCGATCTTCCCGTTCGAGGGCGGCATGGCGGTCTCGTTCACCGGGCTTGGCGGCTGGGTTCTGGTCGGCATCTGCGCCGGCCTGTTGTCGGGGCTTTTGACGCAGATGGTCTATGCCTGCGAGGACGCCTTCCAGAAACTGCCCATCCACTGGATGTGGTGGCCGATGATCGGCGGCCTGGTGGTCGGCATCGGCGGGTTGATCGAGCCGCGGGCACTCGGCGTCGGCTATGACAACATTTCGGACATGCTGAACGGCCACACGCTTGCCACCGCCGCACTCCTCCTGCTGGTGGTCAAGGCCATCATCTGGTCAGTGGCGCTCGGTTCGGGAACGTCCGGGGGCGTGCTGGCGCCGCTGTTGATCATGGGCGGGGCGATGGGGGCGGTGCTCGCCGGTTTCCTGCCGGCGGCGGATCCGGGCTTCTGGGCACTGCTGGCGATGGCTGCCACCATGGGCGGCACGATGCGGGCGCCGCTGACAGCCACTTTCTTCGCTGTCGAGTTGACCGGCAACACCCATGTGCTGGTGCCGCTGATCGCGGCTTGTGCGGCGGCGCACGCCGTCACCGTGCTCCTGATGAAGCGTTCGATCCTGACCGAGAAGATCGCGAGGCGAGGGCACCATCTGGTGCGCGAATATCGCGTCGATCCCTTTGCACTGACCAGGGTGCGCGAGGTGATGACCACGCAGGTCGAGAGCGTACCGGCGACGATGACGCTGCATGGCGCTGCGGCCTTCCTGACCGCACCGGAAACGCGGCATCCGAGCTTCCCGGTGATCGACGAGAACGGGCATGTGCTCGGCCTCATCGATCCGCCGGCGATCCTGCGCTGGCGGCGCGCCGGAACCCACCGCACCACGACGCTCGGCGCGTTGCTTGCCGGGAGCAAGGTGACGCTGGCCTATCCGGACGAGTATCTGGAAGGCCTCTCCGACAAGCTGCTGACCGCCAACGTGTCGCATCTGCCGGTCGTCACCCGCGAAGGCCTGCAACTGGTGGGCTATGTCGGCTGGAAGGATCTGATGCGCGTGCGGTCTCGCAAACAGGCGGAAGAGCGTGAGCGTTCGACCTTGCTTGGCTTCGGCGGCAGGCGCAGGCAAAAGGCGGACGCTGTGGAGGAAGGCTAGGCGCCGCGCTTCGCCCATTCCAGGACATGCAGCCTCAGCGCCGAGGACAGGTTGGTGTCGCGCGGCCGCGTCTCGTCGACTTCGGCGACGAGAGCGGCAAGCGTCAGCTTCCTGGCCGCGGCGATGGCGACGAGATCGTCATAGAAGGGCTTTTCGAGGGAATAGCTGGTGCGATGGCCGCGAATGGTCACGGAGCGCTTTTCGACGACGCTCACGGTCGGACGCTCATGGCCGGACGCTCATTGGTCGTCGCTGTCGGACGGCTCGAGGCGATGGCCGGCGACGAATTTGTCGGCCTTGTCGGCGATCAGCCGGTCGCGCTGCTTGTCCGCCTTGGAACGGCCGTGCAGCGCCCGGTTCTGTTCGGCGACGCGCAGCTTCTCGTCCCGCGCCCTCTGCTTGCGAGCCTGGCGTAGGTTGACGATGTCGGCCATGGCGCGAACCGTGGGCTTATTTCTTGCGGAAAGCGTCGAGCGAAACCACTTCGGCGCCTTTGGCGGCGGCGTCGCCCGCGGCCGGCTTCTTCTCCGGCTCGGCGGCAGCCTTCTTCTCGGCCTTGGTCTTTTTCTCGGAGACTATGGTCAGCGGTTCGGGCGTGGCCTGGTCTTCCAGTTCCTCGGTCGCCGCACCTTCGGTCTTGACGTCGAATTCGAGCTCGAAGTTGACCGATGGATCGTAGAAGCCGCGCACGGCGGAGAACGGAATTTCGAGCTTCTCCGGCACATCGGAGAAGGACAGGCCAACCTCGAAACCAGTGTCGGTCACCTTCAGGTCCCAATACTGGAACTGGATGACGATGGTCATCTGCTCGGGATACCGCTCGCGCAGGCGCGACGACACGCGCACGCCGGGCGCGCCGGTCAGGAAGGTGATGAAGAAATGATGGTTGCCGGGGAGGCCGGTGCGCGCGACCTCGGCCAGGACCTTGCGCATGACGCCGCGCAACGCCTCCTGGGCCAGAATGTCGTAGCGGATATGGTCGTCGGCCATGTGGTGGTCGGGTTCCGTTGAATCGTCCGCATAGCTGTAATCAAGCTTGAGCGCGGCGTAAACCGCATATAGACCGCCGCCGCGCCGAAGCCAGAGTTATTGCGAACGATTTGATCGGCAAGCCGGCTTCGCGGCAATCCCAAAATGTCAGGCGTTAGCCAGCGCAGCGTGCTTCTTGACGCCGGTCGGGGAAGGGCGCTTGCCGAAAGCGCGCAGGAAGGTGCGCACGCCATTCGTTGCCGATTGCACAACCTCGTCTTCGCCCGGCGTGCCGCCAAGCATGAACGTTGTCTGCAGTTCGGCGTTGACAAGGCCAAGGAACTGGCGCGCCGCCACGTCGGGATCCTCGATCGTGAGGTATCCGCCATAGGCAAGGCGGGCGAAGCGGGCAGCAATCGCCGGCCATGTCCGGCCCGGTCCCTGTTCGCGCCACTCGGCGAAAAGTTCCGGGTAGCGCTCGCCTTCGGTCTGGATCAGCTTGCGCAGGAATTTTCCGTCGCGGTTGCAGATGCAATTCTGGTTCAGTCGCACGGCAAAGCCGATCAGGTCCGCTTCGAGATCGCCGGGCTGGTCGGGAAAGGTGGCAATGGTGGCAAAAATACCGGCGTTGCAGCGCTCGGTGAGGTCGCGCACCACCGCCATGAACAGCTTTTCCTTGTCGCCATGGTGGTTGTAGACGGTTTGACGCGATACGCCGGCCTCGGCGGAGATCAGGTCGATATTGGCGCCGGCGAAACCCTCGCGGCAAAACACGCCCGCAGCGGCATCGACGATCGATATGCGCTTGGCCTCATGGCCGCGTGGCGGGAAAGTGTCAGGAGAAACGCCCAGTCTCATGAAAATCTATATAGAGGTGATTGACGATTTAGACAAGAGTGTCTAAATTTGTGGACACGATACAAAGGGATTTCACTCCTGGGAGGCGAAAGGAATTCGCTCTCGGAGAGTCGGAATCCCGTGGGATGGAACGTCCTAGGGTTAGACGTCGCCTGGCGGCGGCAACCAGATTCGAAAGAAGCCAATATCATGAGTCCCAAATTCCTCCGCATCGCGGTCGTGCTCGGCCTGTTGTCCGCCATCGGCCCGTTCGCGATCGACATGTATCTTCCGGCCCTGCCGTCGATCGGCGAGGATCTGCATGCCAGCACGGCCGCCGTGCAGATGAGCCTGCTGATCTTTTTCCTGTCGATGGGCTTCGGCCAGATCGTCGTCGGGCCGATCTCCGACATGGTCGGCCGCAAGCTGCCGCTCTATGGCGGGCTTGCGCTGTTCATGGTCGGCGGTATCGGCTCGGCCATGGCGCCGACCATCGAGTGGCTGATCGCCTTCCGCTTCCTGCAGGGGCTTGGCGCCAGCGCCGGCATGGCCGTGCCGCGCGCCATCGTGCGCGACCTGCATACGGGCAATGAGGCCGCCAAGCTAATGTCGCTGTTGATGCTGGTGTTTTCGGTGTCGCCGATCCTGGCGCCGCTGACCGGCAGCCAGATCATCGAGAGTTTCGGCTGGCGCGCCGTGTTCTGGACGGTGACCGGCGCCGCAGCCCTTGCCACGATCCTGCTCGCGACCTCGCTCAAGGAGACGCGGCCGGCGGAGGAACGCGTCGGTTCCTCCTTCGGAACCGCGCTTGCCGGCTACCGCTTCCTGATGGGTGACCGCAACTTCCTTGGCCTGGTGGCGATCGCAGGCTTCGGCATTGCGAGCTTCTTCGTCTACCTGTCGAGCTCGTCCTTCATCCTGATCGACCATTACGGGCTGTCGCCTTCGGTCTACAGCGTGTTCTTCTCGATCAACGCGGTGGCCTTCATCGGCATGTCGCAGCTGACGGGATTGCTGGCCGAGCGGTTCGGGCTGCGGCGCGTGGTGCGTGTCGCGGTGACCGGCTATGCGACGACGATGGTGGTGCTGTTCGCGGTGATGGCGACCGGCGTCGACCGGCTCGACGTGATGGCGGCACTGCTGTTCGTCGGTTACGGCTTCCTCGGCCTGGTCATCCCGACCACGTCGGTGCTGGCCATGGAAGAGCATGGCGAGATCGCCGGCACGGCGTCGGCGCTGATGGGCACGCTCCACTTCGCCATCGGCGCGCTGGCCATGGGCGTCGCCGGCGTGTTCTTCGACGGCACGCCGCTGCCGATGGTCGCCGGCATCACGCTGTGCGCCGTGATTTCCTTCACGCTAGCCAAGATCACGCTCGGCCGCTCGCGTGAGGCGGTCGAAGCGCCGGCCGAATAGGCACTGCTCGCAAGCACATGAAAAGGCCGGGTTTTCCCGGCTTTTTTCATACCAATCCTGTCTCGGTCAATACGAAGCGCAGCCGCGCTTCGACTGGCGCCAGGGGCAGCGGAACCAGTTCATAACCCAATTCCCCGTAGACGCCGACCAGCGCATGATAGGTGCGCTCGGCCTCGTCGAGCGTCTGCTTACGCTCTTCGTCCTGCGCGAAGATTTCCGGCCAAGGCGGGGCGACGAAGACGCGCGGGCTGTAGCGGAAGTGCTTGGCGGCGGCGCTGATATGCTCCGGCGCCGGCAAGCCGATCAGCCGGAGATAGCCAAGCGTGTCGGGCACGCCGCGATCGAAGAAGACCGGCCCCTTCTGTTCGATCGCGTGCCGATACGAGCGCATCTCCCATGACAGCATCAGTTCGGCGAACAGGGCGCGATCGTGCCAGGGCAGGGCGGATCCACCGATGGCCGACTGGTCGCGGATGACGCCACGCCCGGCCTCGATGGATGTCGCATAGCCTGCCTGACGTAAGGCTTCGATCAGGGTGGTCTTGCCTGAACCGGGGCCGCCGGTCAGCACGAAGAATCGATCCGAATCGTTTTGCATTTTTTTGCCTATGGGAGAGAGGCGCCCGGCGCCACGGCTCGGGTCACGCGGGCCGGACAAAGGCCGGCGCGGACTTGCCGTTGCGCGTGTCGGATGTCGAGAGGGGGAGAAGTGGAGGTTTCTGTTGCCAGGTACCTCCGAACCCCGCCTAGAAGTGCGAACCCCTAGGGCTTGATTTGAAGCTATCGCACTGCATTAAGCAGCGAGACGTGCTTCCGCATAGTTGTCGTTGGCAACTATAAGTTTAGCCCGATGACGGTGGTACAATGCCGGGCAAAAGTACGATCTTTACACCTTCGTCGATCCTATTTCGCCCCCAGCAAAAACCGCTCTGTCCTAACAGCGGCTTTTGGTGGAGGCGCCGGGTACCGCCCCCGGGTCCGAACGGCTTATTTCATCGCCCATTTATCGCCATAGTCGGTCAAGCCGACAAACCGAATATAGGGGGCTGCCGCCAGAAATGAAAGGGCGCAATGGTGCTTTGTCGGTGTGTCAAATCGCGACGCCCGAGGGTTGACTTGGGCACGGTCTCAACCGAAGCTTTGCCGCGGTGAGGAGTTATCGACCAAGCGCACAGATTGCGAAGCGCGCCACAGCCCTCATCGATCGGATCGGTGGCGCCGACGAGGGGAATTTTGATGGCCGACTATCTTGCGGATGTGAAGAAGTATGACACCGCGGCAAACGCCGCCGCGGTCGAAAAGATCGTCAAGCACCTTGGCATCGCGCTGAGAAACCGCGATTCCTCGCTGGTGTCCTGCACGGACCCGAAGGAACTCGAACGCGTCCGGGAGAGCTGGGTCGCCAAGAAACTCGGCGTCAGCGATGCCGCGAAAGCCGACGCCGCGATCCAGAAGACCTGCACGGCGATGCACGCGGACAACACCAAGAGCCGCGTGACCTTCTACTATCTGGTGGCCAAGGATCTGGGCAAGCTCGGCTCGCTCTGACGATCGCACCAACTGGCTGACGCGGGGCTGGGCAGTCGGTTCAGGTTGACCTTCACTTCACCAGGCGTCAGCGCCGCCCCTCATCTGGCTGCCGCCATCTTCTCCCCGTATAGTGACGGGGAGAAGGGCGCTGTCTTTGACGTTTTCGCCAATCTCGAGCGTTGTAAGTAGGGCGCCAGCGTTGCGGCCAGCACCTTTCTCCCCGTCACTATACGGGGAGAAATGCCCGGCAGGGCAATGAGGGGCGGCACAAACGCTGGGAAGAATGGTGGTGCAAGCGACGCCCGTCGTTTTGCTGTGTTCGACGGGCTGTCCGGCAGCTATAATGCCTGCACACTCGAATCGAGCCGGAACCGATGCGCCAGTATCTCGACCTCTTGCAGCATGTGCTGGAAAACGGCGCCGATCGCGGCGACCGCACGGGCACCGGCACGCGTTCCGTCTTCGGCTACCAGATGCGTTTCGATTTGGCGCGCGGCTTCCCGGTCACCACCACCAAGAAGCTGCACCTGAAGTCGATCATCCATGAACTGCTGTGGTTCCTGGCCGGCGACACCAATATCAAATACCTGACTGACAACGGCGTTTCCATCTGGGACGAATGGGCCGACGAGAATGGCGACCTCGGTCCGGTCTATGGCAAGCAATGGCGCTCCTGGCCGGACGGCCATGGCGGCTCGATCGACCAGATCGCGAATCTTTTGAAGGAGATACGCCGCAATCCTCAATCGCGGCGACTGATCGTCTCAGCCTGGAATCCGGCCGAGGTCGAGGCCATGGCGCTGCCGCCGTGCCACTGCATGTTCCAGTTCTACGTGTCCGAGGGCCGGCTTTCCTGCCAACTCTATCAGCGCTCCGCCGACATCTTCCTCGGTGTTCCCTTCAACATCGCTTCCTATGCCTTGCTGACGCTGATGGTGGCGCAGGTGACCGGGCTGAAGCCGGGTGATTTCGTCCACACGCTGGGTGACGCGCATCTCTACTCCAACCATTTCGAGCAGGCGCGCGAGCAGTTGCGGCGCACGCCGAGGGCGCTGCCGACAATGTGGATCAACCCGGAGGTGAAGGACCTGTTCGCCTTCCGCTTCGAGGATTTCCGGCTGGAAAACTACGTCGCCGACGCGTCGATCAAGGCGCCCATCGCGGTCTGAACCGCGGCTTCAATCTACTCCGACCATCACGTCCGAGGCCTTGACCACGGCGTAGGCCTGCTTGCCTTTTTCGAGCTTCAGGTCGGTAACGGCCTCGTTGGTGATCGAGGCGGTGACGATGGCGCCGCCGCCGATGTCGATCCTGACGTGCGAGGTGGTGGCGCCTTTGGCGATCTCGGTGATGGTTCCCTTGAGGATATTGCGAGCGCTGATCTTCATCGAAGGTCCTTTCCAAGTCTTTTCTTTGCCCGTTTTACCAGAACAATCGATATCGGGAAGGATGTCGGGCCTTCCCTTGTTATATTCATGCGGATATATCGGTTGTCAGGCCTTGAGCCGCACGGATTTCAAACCAGGGAGAGTTTCGATGAAGCGCAAAGGTCTGGGGTTGCGGGCGATCGCCATTGGCGGTTTCGCGGCGGCGTTGATGGCGGCGGTGCCAATAGCGCACGCGGAAGACAAGGTCGTGGTGTTTGCGGCCGCCAGCCTCAAGGACGCGCTCGACGCGGTGAACAAGGCCTGCGAGGCCGATGTCGGCGAGGCCGCGACCGTCTCCTATGCGGCGAGCTCGGCACTGGCCAAGCAGATCGAGGGCGGGGCGCCGGCCGATGTCTTCATCTCGGCCGACCTCGACTGGATGAAATATCTCTCCGACAAGAAGCTGATCAAGCCCGACACCGAATTGAAGCTGCTCGGCAACGAGATCGTGCTGGTGGCGCCGAAAGATTCGACTGCTAAAGCCAAGATCGAGAAGGGGTTTGACCTCGCCAGGCTGGTTGGCGACGGCAAGCTCGCCATGGGTGACGTCAAGGCGGTGCCGGCCGGCAAATACGGCAAGGCGGCGCTGGAATCGCTCGGTGTCTGGTCTTCGGTCGAGGGCAAGGTGGCGCAGGCCGAGAATGTGCGTGCGGCGCTGAAGCTGGTTTCGACGGGCGAAGCGGCTTTCGGCATCGTCTATGCCACCGACGCGCATGCCGAAAAGGCCGTCAAGGTGGTCGGTACCTTCCCGGAGGATTCGCATCCGCCGATCATCTATCCGGTTGCCCAGACCGCCGATTCGAAGGACAAGGATACGACGGCCTTCCTGAAATGCCTGCAATCCGCCAAAGCCGGCGCGCTTTTCAAGGAGCAGGGCTTCACCGTGCTCACGCCGAGCAACTGACTCTGAAAAGGCCCTGATATCGCAATATGAACTGGCTGCTGGACCTCACTCCCGACGAATGGAATGCGGTCCGGCTGTCGATCAAGGTGGCGACGGTGGCGATGCTCGCCAGCCTGCCGCCCGGCATATTGATCGCGCTTGTGCTTGCGCGGGGAGAATTCTGGGGCAAGACGCTGCTCAACGGGCTGGTGCACCTGCCGCTGATCCTGCCGCCAGTGGTGACAGGCTATCTGCTGCTTTTGACTTTCGGCAAACGCGGGCCGGCCGGCGCCTTCCTAGCCGAGCATTTCGGCATTGTTTTCTCCTTCCGCTGGACGGGTGCGGCTCTTGCTTGCGGCGTCATGGGCTTTCCCCTGATGGTGCGGGCGATCCGTCTGTCGATCGAAGCGGTGGACAGCAGAATCGAGGCGGCGGCAGGGACGCTCGGCGCCAATCCGTTGTGGGTGTTCGCCACCATCACGCTGCCGCTGATCCTGCCCGGGCTGATCGCCGGCGCGATCCTTTCCTTCGCCAAGGCGATGGGCGAGTTCGGCGCGACGATCACCTTCGTCTCCAACATCCCCAACGAGACACAGACGCTGCCTTCAGCGATCTACACCTTCACGCAGGTGCCCGGCGGCGATGAGGGAGCGCTGCGGCTGACGCTGATCTCGATCGTTATCTCGATGGCGGCGCTCGTCGCCTCGGAAGTGCTGGCGCGGCGCGTCGGCCGGCGGATGGATATCGAATGAGCGTCCTCGTCGACATCGGCCACCGGCTCGGCGATTTCGCCATCGACGCCCGCTTCGAGAGCGCCGGGCGGCTGACGGCACTGTTCGGCCCGTCCGGTTCTGGCAAGACGACGCTGATCAACATGATCGCCGGGCTGATCCGGCCCGGCAAGGGGCGCATCGAGGTCGACGGCCGCGCGCTGGTCGACACGGATGCCGGCATTTTCGTGCCGAAGCACAGGCGCCGCATCGGCATGGTGTTCCAGGATGCGCGACTGTTTCCGCATATGAGCGTGGCCGGCAATCTGCGCTATGGCCGCTGGTTCACGCCGGCTGGCGAGCGCTACGCCGACATGGACGCGGTTGTCGACCTGCTCGGCATCGCTCCGCTTCTGGACAGGCGACCGGCAAGGCTGTCGGGCGGCGAGAGACAGCGCGTGGCGATCGGCCGGGCGCTGCTGGCCAGCCCCAGGCTGCTGCTCATGGATGAGCCGCTGGCCTCGCTGGACGAGGCGCGCAAGGCCGAGATCCTGCCCTATATCGAGCGGCTGCGCGATGAGACGAAGATCCCGATCGTCTATGTCAGCCATTCGATCGTCGAAGTGGCGCGGCTGGCCAGCGATGTGGTGACGCTGGCGCAAGGCAAGGTCGTTGCCAGCGGCCCGACCGAGGCCGTCATGCAAAGGCTCGACCTGCTGCCCGCGGAAGAGCGCGGCGAGGGCGGCGCCGTGCTCGACACGAAGGTGCTGCGCCATGACGAGGCTTTCGGCATGACCGTGCTCGGCTCGGCCGCCGGCGAGATCCGCGTGCCGCGATTGGCCGTGACGGCAGGAGCGCCGGTGCGCATCCGCATCCGCGCCCGCGACGTCATGATCGCCACCGAACAACCAAAGGGCCTCAGCGCGCTCAACATCCTGCCCGGAACGATCGTGGCGATCAGCCCGGGCGAGGGGCCGGCGGTCGAGGTCGGCATCGACTGCAATGGCGCAACGGTGCTTGCCCGCATCACCGAGCAGTCGCGGCAGGCGCTGAAGCTGCGGCTGGGCGGCAAGGTTTTCGCGGTGGTCAAGACGGTGAGCTTCGATCGGGCCAACACCAGCGCCGGTTTGCCGTTCGAGGTCGATGGCTGACAGGCGCGGCGATCGGCGCTATGTTGATTTGGAATAACGGTATCGCCACGGCAAGATGGTGATCGCGGAGGAGCAAAGATGCCGTCGTTGAGCTTGCGGATAAATCTCGATCCCGACGGTCGGATCGGCCCGGGCAAGATCGAGCTGCTGGAGCAGATCGCCTCCTTCGGCTCGATTTCGGCCGCCGCGCGCGGCATGGAGATGTCCTACAAACATGCCTGGGACCTGGTCGAGGACATGAACCGCGTGTTCGGCAAGCCGTTGGTTTCGGCACAGACCGGCGGCCGCAAGGGTGGCGGCGCGCAACTGACGGCGGTCGGCCTGGCGGTGGTCAGCCGTTTCCGCGCCATCGAGCGCGCGGCGGCCGCGGCGGCAGCGACGCATATGGAGGCACTGCAGGCGGAGATCGATGCTGGGTAGGCAGTAGGGCAGTAGGGAGGTAATCCGTAGCTGTTTTCCAGCACAAAAAATCCTTCACCTACTGCCCTACTGCCCTACTGCCTTCCTATTCGCCTGGCTTGCGCAGCAGATACGTATCCATGATCCAGCCCTTTTGCCGGCGGGCTTCCTCGCGGGTCTGTTCGATCCTGGCGCCGACGTCACCAAGGCGGCCTGAAATGAGGATCTCGTCCGGTGTGCCGAGATAGGCGCCCCAATGGATGGTGACATCCTGGTCGGTCAGCGTGTTGAAGGCGCATTTGCCGTCCAGCATGACGATGGTGCTGCCGGCATTTTCGGCCAGGCCCTCTTCGGTAAGCCTGCGGCCGGTGGTGACCAGGATGGAATCGCCGATGCGGTTCAGTGCCATCTTGTGGCTGGCGGCCAGCGCCTGGATGGCGGTGATGCCGGGGATGACCTCCAGTTCGAAGGCGACATTGCCCCTCAGCCGCACGCGCTCGAGGATGCGCAAGGCGCTGTCGTAGAGCGAGGGATCGCCCCAGATCAGGAAGGCGCCGCAGCCGTCTTCGGCGATCTCGCCGCGGATCAGGCCCTCGTAGATGGCAGCGATGGCTTCGTGCCAGTCGTCGACGGTCGAGCGGTAGGATGGCGCCGGCTCGGCGCGCACCGGCACGTCGAACTCGACGCGGCGCGACTTCGGGTTGGTGACGAAGCGGTCGCAGATCCCGCGCCGCAGGTCGGCAAGGTCGTTTTTCTTCGCGCCCTTGTCGGGAATAAACAGGACGTCCGCCCGGTTCAGGCCGGTTATGGCCTGCACGGTCATGTGGTCGGGATTGCCGGCTCCGATGCCGATGACGAGAAGCGTGCGCATGAAGCGAACTCCTGCCCGATCGGAGCCTGTTAGTCCAGACATCGTGGCGCGGTCATGGGATATGGAAGGGCTTTGAAACGCCACGTTGAAACGGCTAGGGTCATCGCGACATTCTCGCCGAGGGAGCTTTCATGTTGCGATATATGCTGAGCGCGGTGCTGGTCTTCTCGACCGTGCCAGCCTTTGCCAATGATTCAGTGGCCGAACTCGGCACCGGCGGCCTGATCCTGTCGCGCAGTGACGCCGTGGCGATGCAAAGCGAGGATCTGTTCATCTCACCCGAAAAGGTGACGGTCGACTACGTCTTCCACAACAACACCGACAAGGATGTCGATGCGATCGTCGCCTTCCCGATGCCCGACATTTCCGGCAATCCCGAAGAGATGCCGGCCATTCCCGAGAACCAGAGCGACAACTTCCTTGGCTTCGAGGTGACGATCGACGGTGTCGCGGCAAAGCCGCAGCTCGAGCAGAAGGTGTTCGCGCTCGGCATCGATATCAGCGCCGATTTGAAGGCGCAGAACGTGCCGTTCAATCCGTTCGGCGACGCGGCCAAGGCTGCCCTGGCGAAGCTGCCGCAAGCGGTGGCGGACGATTGGGTCAATCGCGGCATCATCATCGAGGATACCGCCGATGACGGGAGCGGCATGAAGTCCAGCTATGCGCCGTTCTGGCAGCTGCGCTCGACCTATTGGTGGCGCTCGACCTTTCCCGCCAACAAGGACGTTCATGTCGCGCACCGCTACAAACCGAGCGTCGGCGGCACCTCTTCGGTCAGTTTTTTCAACGAGGGCCAGTTCCAGGGCGCATATGCGGCCTACAAAACCCGCTACTGCATGGACGACACGTTCGAAAGAGCGGTGCGGAAGGCTGCGAAGGACAGCCCCGACGGCTACCCGAAATATTATGAAAGCCGCATCGCCTATATCCTGACCACGGGCGGCAACTGGGCGGCAGGTACCATCGGCAAGTTCAAGCTGACCATCGACAAGGGCAACCCGAAGGCCCTGGTCTCGTTCTGCGGCGACAATGTCAAAAAGGTTGGGCCGACGAGCTTCGAGATGACCGCTGACGATTTCTATCCCGAGCACGACATCGACATCCTCTTGCTTGAACCGTCGGACAGCAGCGGCGGGGACGCGAACTGATGCATGTCGCGATCTACGTTGCCATCGCCGAGAATGGCGTGATCGGCCGGGACGGCGGGCTGCCCTGGCGGCTCTCCACCGATCTCAAGCGGTTCAAGGCCGACACGATGGGCAAGCCCATCATCATGGGCCGCAAGACCTATGAGGGCATCGGCCGGCCGCTGCCGGGCAGGCTGAACATCGTCGTCACGCGCGACAAGGCCTGGCGCGCCGAGGGCGTCGAGGTGGCGCATACGCTGGAGGCCGCGATCCAGCTGGCGAATGTGCGCGGACGCTGCATGACGGGCGTGGACGAGGTCTGCGTCATCGGCGGCGGCGAGATCTATGCCCAGGCACTGCCGCTGGCCGACCGGCTGCATGTCACTCATGTTCTGGCCGCCGTCGACGGCGACGCGCATTTTCCGCCGATCGACCCGAAATCCTGGCGTATGGTGAGTGCGCAGGAGGTTCCCGCAGGGGAAAAGGACAGTCACGCGACGCGCTATTCGGTTTACGAGCGCCGCCGCGAGATACATTGATAGACAAAAAGGGCATTGAAAGACGACAAAGGGTCGCGACCGGTCCAAATCGGACGAAGTCGGCGGCGCATCGCGTTGAAAGCGTGCCGTGGCGACCCTATAGAAGAACAACACTGGATTTGCGCCGTAACTCCGGCGCTTGAGGGAATTCCAAGCGAAAGGACATTCATGCCCTGGAACGACAAGAGTGGCGGAGGCGGCGGCCCGTGGGGCGGCGGCGGCAACAATCAGGGACCCTGGGGGCAGGGGCCAAAGGGACCGAGCGGCCCGCAGGGTTCGCCTCCCGACCTCGAAGACATCATTCGCCGCGGCCAGGACAGGCTGCGGCGCGCGCTGCCCGGCGGTGGCGGCGCCAGTCCGGCCGTGTTCGGGCTGATCGCCGCTGTACTGGTCGTTCTATGGGCGTTCCAGGCGGTCTATACCGTGCAACCGGACGAAGTCGCGGTCGAACTGCGCTTCGGCAAGCCGAAGGCCGAACTCTCGCAGCCCGGCCTGCATTTCCATTGGTGGCCGCTTGAGACCGTCGAGACTGCAAAGATTTCCGAGCAGCTCGTCGACATTGGCGGCGGCAACACCAGCGGCAACGGCCTGATGCTTTCGGGCGACCAGAACATCGTCAACGTGCAGTTTTCGGTTGCCTATCAGGTGTCCGATCCCCGGGCCTATCTGTTCGACGTCTCCGACCCGGACGGCATGCTGCGGCAGGTCGCCGAAAGCGCCATGCGCGAAGCCGTGGGCCGCAGGCCGGCACAGGACATCTTCCGCGATGACCGCCAGGGCATAGCGGCGTCGGTGCGCGAAATCATCCAGACGACGCTGGACGGCTACAAGGCCGGTCTCAACGTCAACGCCGTCTCGATAGAGGATGCGGCACCGCCACGCGAAGTGGCCGACGCCTTCGACGAGGTGCAGCGTGCCGAGCAGGACGAGGACAAGTTCGTCGAGCAGGCCAATCAGTATTCCAACCAGAAGCTTGGCCAGGCGCGCGGCGAGGCGGCACAGGTTCGCGAAGACGCGGCCGCCTACAAGAACCGCGTGGTGCAGGAAGCCGAAGGTGAGGCCCAGCGCTTCATCTCGGTCTACGACGAATATGTCAAAGCGCCCGATGTCACGCGCAAACGCCTTTATCTGGAAACCATGGAGAGGGTTCTGAAGGACTCGAGCAAGGTCATCGTCGAGCAGGGCAACGGACAAGGTGTCGTGCCCTATCTGCCGCTCCCGGCACTGCAGCCCAAGCCGCCGGCACCGGCCGCGCCTGCCGCGAACACGGGAGGGAACCAGTGATGGCCAACCGTCTTCCCATCGTCGTCGCCATCGCGGCGGTCATCCTGTTCCTGATCTATTCCTCCGTCTTCGTGGTCAATGCGCGCCAGCAGGCGCTGGTGTTGAGGTTCGGCGAGATCGTCGACGTGAAGAGCGAACCCGGCATCTATTTCAAGGCGCCGTTCTCGTTCTTCGACGCCGACACGGTGCAACTGATCGAGAACAGGGTGCTGCGCTTCGACCTGGACAACATCCGCGTCCAGGTGTCGGGCGGCAAGTTCTACGAAGTCGATGCCTTCATCGCCTATCGCATCTCGGATCCGCGCGTCTTCCGTGCCGCCGTGTCCGGCCAGATCGAACTGGCGGAAGCGCGGCTCAGAACGCGTCTCGACGCTGCCTTGCGCCGCGTCTACGGTCTGCGCGACTTCGAGGCCGCGCTTTCGGAACAGCGTGCGGTGATGATGCGCGAAGTGCGCGATCAGCTCCGGCCCGACGCCACGTCGCTTGGCCTGCAGATCGAGGATGTCCGCATCCGCCGTACCGACCTGACGGCCGAGGTTTCGCAGCAGACCTACGATCGCATGAAGGCGGAGCGGCTGGCCGAGGCCGCCAGGCTGCGGGCACGCGGCAACGAAGCGGCACAGCGCATCACGGCACGCGCCGATCGTGAAGTCGTCGAGATCGTGGCCGAAGCGCAGAAGGAGTCCGAGATCCTGCGCGGCGAGGGCGAAGCCCAGCGCAGCGCCACCTTCGCGGGAGCTTACCAGCGCGACCCGGCTTTCTTCGATTTCTACCGGTCGATGAATGCCTATGGCACCGCGCTGGACAACACCGGGACGACGATGGTGCTGTCGCCGAGCTCCGAGTTCTTCCGCTTCTTCCGCAATCCCGACGGCAAGGAAGGGCCGGCAAACCCGGCACCGGCGCCCGCCGCGCCGGCGACACAACCCAGCACCGGCCAGTAACGGGCCGGTGCAGGATTTCTTCGCGGCGATAGGCCTGGTCCTTGTCATAGAGGGCCTGGTCTATGGCGGCTTCCCCGGCTTTGCGAGGAAGCTCGCGGGCGAGGTGCTGTCCATGCCGGAAAATGCCTTGCGGATCGGCGGCCTGGTGGCGATCGCCATCGGTGTCGGCATCGTCTGGCTGGTGCGCGGCGGATGAGAGCGGCCGGCTTTCGTCTCCGGAATAATGGAGGATTTATCCTCTGCCGATAGTCATAGCCGCAAACGTGCCGTATTTTTTGCCAAGATGGCGCAACGCGGTATCTTCGCCATTGCGCTTTCTTTTTCAGACATACCGGGAGGCTTCTCGATGACATCCACACTCCTCTTGCGCGCGGCACGGCGGACGTTCATCGCTGGCGCGGCGGCGCTTCTCGTCGGCGCCGTTGCTGTCCCGTCCTTCGTGACCCCGACATTCGCCGCCGACGGGCCGGCCTCGGTGGCGGACCTTGCGCAAGGACTGCTCGGCGCGGTGGTCAACATCTCGACCTCGCAGACGGTGAAGGGTACGGAAGGTCCGGGCGCGGTGCCGATGCCGCAGCTGCCCGAGGGCTCACCCTTCCAGGACTTCTTCGACGATTTCTTCAAGAACCGGGGCGGCGACAAGGACAATGGCGCGCAGAAAGTGCAGTCGCTGGGGTCCGGTTTTGTCATCGACGCCGAACAGGGCATCGTCGTCACCAACAACCATGTGATCGCCGACGCCGACGACATCGAGGTCAATTTCTCCGACGGCATCACGTTGAAGGCGACGCTGGTCGGCACCGACACCAAGACGGATGTCGCGGTGCTGAAGGTCGATCCGAAAGGCCACAAGCTGACGGCGGTGAAGTTCGGCGATTCCACCAAGATGCGCGTCGGCGACTGGGTGATGGCGATCGGCAATCCGTTCGGCCTCGGCGGCACCGTCACCGTCGGCATCGTCTCGGCCCGCAACCGCGACATCAATTCCGGCCCCTATGACGATTTCATCCAGACCGACGCCGCGATCAACCGCGGCAATTCCGGCGGCCCGCTGTTCAACAGCGCCGGCGAGGTCATCGGCATCAACACGGCGATCATTTCGCCGTCCGGCGGCTCGATCGGTATCGGCTTCTCAATCCCCTCGCAGCTCGCCTCGGGCGTTGTCGAACAGCTGCGCCAGTATGGCGAGACACGGCGCGGCTGGCTCGGCGTGCGCATCCAGCCGGTGACGGACGATATCGCCGAGAGCCTCGGCATGGCGACCGCCAAGGGCGCGCTGGTCGCCGGCGTCATCAAGGGCGGTCCTGTCGACAACGGCACCATCCAGGCCGGCGACGTCATCCTCAAGTTCGACGGCAAGGATATCCATGAAATGCGCGACCTGCCGCGCGTGGTCGCCGAAAGCCCGGTCGGCAAGGCGGTCGACGTGCTGATCGTGCGTAAGGGCGTCGAGCAGACCGTGAAGGTGACGCTCGGCCGGCTCGAGGATGGCGAGAAGGCCGCCAACGCCGAAGAAGGCGGCAATACCGATCAGGACAAGGGCGACAAGGCTCCGGCCGTCTCGACGGCCTCCGTGCTCGGCATGACCGTCGGCGAACTCAATGACGAGACGCGCAAGAAGTTCAGCATCGCGGCCGATGTGTCGGGCGTCGTCATCACCGATGTCGCCAAGGATTCGGCCGCTTCGGAGCGCGGCATCCAGCCCGGCGAGGTGATCACCGAGATCGCCCAGGAATCGGTTGCCACGCCCAAGGACGTCATGGACCGGATCGGTGCCCTTAAGGAACAGGGGCGCAAGAACGCGCTGCTGATGCTGGCGTCGAAGACCGGCGAGTTGCGCTTCGTGACGATCCGGATGGATTGAGATTTCAATCCGGCGATTCAAAAAGGCGGCTAACCGGCCGCCTTTTTTCTTGCTTGCCAGTCCTTGCGCGAAAGCCGGTAGAGCACATGCCGCTTGAGTGCGGGGTGGCTGTCGGGAATGTTGGGATGATCGAAGTCGGCTGATGGATCGGCTGTCATGCCGAGACGTTCCATGACGGCCGTGGAGCGGCGGTTGGCCGCGACGGCGAATGACACGATTTCATCGAGGCCAAGCGTCTCGAAGCCGTAGGCTAGCCACGCCTCGGCTGCCTCGGTGACGTAGCCCTTGCCCCAGAAGTCAGGCGCCAGCCGCCAGCCGATCTCGACGGTGCCGGCCGGCAGGGACGGCACATGATCGGTGTCGAGGAGGCCGACAAAGCCGATGCACTCGCCCGTGGCGACAATTTCGGCTGCCGCGAAACCGTAACCATCCTCAGCGATCCAGGCGCGGAATTCATCCATCTTGGCGTCCGCCTGGGCGCGGTCGCGGCGGAACGGGAAGAACTCCATGACCCGTTCGTCGGAGTTGATGCGGTGGAACAGGTCGCGGTCGCGGTCTTCCCAGTTGCGCAGGATCAGGCGCTCGGTTCGCAATGGTTTCATTGCACGAATTCTTCCTGGCGATAGCCCTGCAGATAGAGCAATGCGGTCAGGTCGCCATGGTCGATGCGAATCTTGGCCTGGGCCGCCACGGTCGGCTTGGCATGGAGCGCGACACCGGTGCCGGCCAGGCGGATCATGTCGAGATCGTTGGCACCGTCGCCGACGGCGATCGCATCAGCCGGTGTCAAGCCGAGGCGGGCGGTGATTTCGAGCAGCGCATCGGCCTTGGCGGCGCGGCCAAGGATCGGCTCGCCGACCAGCCCGGTGAAGCATCCGTCCTGTTCAAGCAAGCGGTTGGCTCGGTTCTCCTGGAACCCAAGCATGGCCGCGATGCGCGTGGTGAAGACTTCGAAGCCGCCAGACACGAGCGCCGTCCAGGCGCCGTTGGCGCGCATGGTCTGAACCAGGGCGCGGCCGCCTGAGGCCAATGTCAGCCGGTTGGTGACGATGCGGTCGACCACGGCGGCTTCGAGGCCCTTCAGCAGCGCCACGCGTTCGCGCAGCGCCGGTTCGAAAGCGATCTCGCCATTCATCGACCGCGCCGTGATGACGGCAACACGATCCTTGATGCCGATCTCGTCGGCCAGTTCGTCGATGCATTCCTGGTCGATCATGGTCGAATCCATGTCGGCGATGAGGATCTTCTTTCGCCTTGCGTCAGCCTGCTGGACGATCACATCGACCGGCTCCGCGGCCAGTGCGGCGCGCAGGACGGCGGTGGTTTCGGCGGCGTCGGCTTCTTGCGGCAGGGCAAGATCGCAGGCAATCCCTTCGGCCAGCCAGACGACGGCGCTTGCGCCCACCGACCGTGAGGCCATATTCGCAAGCGACGGCGACAGAGCGCGGTCAGCGGGACGGGAAACAAGCGTGGCAATGAGCGGCATCGAGAATTCCGGCGCGGGTGCGGGCGAAGGCCGCGTGAAGAACGCGATCCTGATAGCCGGGCCGACCGCCAGCGGCAAGTCGGCACTGGCGCTCGACTTGGCAGAACGCACGGGCGGCGTCATCGTCAACACCGATTCCATGCAAGGCTATTCGGTTCTCGACGTGCTGACCGCCAGGCCGGGAGCGGCCGACCTCGCACGAGCGCCGCATTTTCTCTATGGGCACGTCCATCCCGGCACCGCCTACTCGACGGGAGCATGGCTGCGCGACGTGACGAAGCTGATCGACGACGGCGCGCTCTCGCGACGGCCGATCTTCGTCGGCGGCACCGGGCTTTACTTTCGCGCGCTGGCCGAGGGCATTTCGGAAATGCCCGACATTCCCCAGCAGGTGCGCGACCGCTGGCGCTACGAACTGAAGGAACAGGGATCGGTCAAGCTGCATGGCATCCTGCTGCGCGAGGATTCGAGAACCGCCATGCAATTGAAGCCCACCGACAGCCAACGCATCGTGCGCGCGCTCGAAGTGCTCGATGCATCCGGCCGATCGATCCTGGAATGGCAGGCCGAGCGCGGCCGGCCGCTCATCGACAGGCAGACGGCGCATTTCCGGGTCATCGAGCCGGACCGGGCTGTGCTGGTCGATCGCATCGAAAGGCGTTTCGACCAGATGCTGGACAAGGGCGCGCTGGAGGAAGTCAGGCAACTTGCGGCTCTTCATCTCGATCCGGACCTGCCGGCGATGAAGGCGATCGGCGTTCGTGAGCTGCAGGGCGCGATGGCCGGGCAATCCAGTTTTCCCGAGGCGATCGAACGCGCCAAGATCGCGACGCGGCAATATGCCAAGCGGCAGGCGACCTGGTTCCGGCATCAACTGGGGCCGGAATGGCAAAGATTGCGCCCTGGTGACGATCTCGAAACCACGATCCAAGCACTTGTTGCCAATACAACCTGAAAAGTTGACCCCAAGGAAAGAGTTCCCGCCGAGGTTGTCCAAGTTAACGCTCCGTAAGTCGGTCCGTGCCATAAAGTCGATGGGCACTTTTCCATCGGGGAGCAGATGCGTTTCCATAAGGCGGAATCAGCATTTTTCGTCTTTATCTTCGTGATCCTGGCCGCGGGCCTGGTGACGCTGCATGCCTATGGACAACTGCAATCCTTCGCCACGGAACTCCATACGGCTTCGGGCCTGGACAAGGTCATCTACCTCAACAAGCTTTTGTTCGCGACAGGCGTGCTGCTTGCGACCGCACTGTTTTTCGGCATCTTCTTCATCTACCCGCTGATCCGCAAACAGGCGACGGAGGAAGGCAAGCTGCGCGCCATGACGGTTTCGCTCAGCGCGCGCTCCGAAACGCTCGAGCACGCGGCCCTGACCGACAGCCTGACCGGGATGCAGAACCGGCGTTATTTCGACGACGCGCTGAAGGAATATCTCGAAGAGTTCAGGCGCATCGAAAAGCCGGTCGGGCTGATGATCCTCGACCTCGATCATTTCAAGCAGGTCAACGACACACACGGCCACGACGTCGGCGACGAGGTGCTCAGGGCCGTGGCCAGTTGCCTGAAGGACATGACACGCTACCACGACGTGGTGGCGCGGCTGGGCGGCGAGGAGTTCGCCGTGGTTACGCCCAACATGGATGCGGAGCTTCTGGGCAAATTTGCCGAGCGGATCCGCAAGGCGATCGCCAACATGTCGGTGCTGACAGGCAATGTCCGGCTCAAGATCACGACCAGCGTCGGCCTTGCCGTCTGGGACAGGCAGGAAACGGCGGAAGATTTCTATCGCCGCGCCGACCGCCAGCTCTACGAGGCCAAGCGACAAGGCCGCAACCGCGTCTGCGCCTAAAATCCCATCACTGAATTCGTGAGGCCGGCCGTTTGATGCCGACTTCTGCGCTTCCGGTGCTCACGGACTGAATGTCCGCTCCGCTCCGGTTCTCGAATTCGACACCAATATTCCCTGACGGGATTTGCCCAAGCTGGTCAACGGCTCTTGGATGTTTGACGCAGATACTTCGAGCTATCGGCGGATGGACCCGATTGCCAGGCTCAATCGTTCTGCGGGCGCAGGCCGAAGGTGGCGGGCTTGAGGCCGTAGCGCATGTCGAAATCGTCGTCCGATTGGACGCGGGTGGTGGCCGGCGGCTTGCGGTAGTCGGGATCGCCTGCCTGTCTGCCGGAATCGACCACTTCGGCGAACGGCATGCCCTGCGGCTGCGGCTTGGGCACGTTGCGCAGCCGCTCGACGATCGCCACCAGATCGACGTCGTCGTTTAATTTCGCTGCTTCCTGCTGCTCTCGCTTCGATGCACCGGGAAGCAACTCGGCGGGCAGTCTTTCGAACTTCAGCCGCATGGTCGTCGCCACGCCTTCGCCGAAGGCGATGGCTTCGCGCTGGCCCATGGACGACAGGAAGGCGAGCGTGGAGGCGGACGAGTCGGCGATGGCCGAACGGATGATCGCCTGGTCCTGCTCGTTGGCGAGGCGCATGGCGAAGAAGGTCGAGCACTGCGACAGGATGGTCGGGTCGAGTTCGCCCGGACGCTGGGTGACGACGCCGAGATAGCAGCCGTATTTGCGGCCTTCCTTGGCGATACGCGACAGCGCGTGCCTAGTCGGCGCGAAGCCGAGGCGGGCGTCGGCCGGCATGTAGCGATGCGCCTCTTCGCACAGCAGCAGGAGCTGCAGCTTGCCTTCGCTCCACAAAGCAAGGTCGAAGGCCAGGCGCGCCAGCACCGAACAGACGGAATTGACCACTTCGGAGGGCATGCCGGCCATCTCGAAGCAGGTCACCGGGCGGCCGTGATGCGGTACGCGGAAGATGTTGCCGATCGTCTCGTGGATGGTGTCCTCGATCAGACGCGAACTGAACATGAAGCGGTAGCGCGGATCGGCGGCCGCGGATTCGATGCGCGTCTTCAACGATTTGAGCGTCGGGCGCTCGTTCTTGCTTTCGAGCATGCCCATGCGCTCGTCGATCTGCTTGAGCAGGTCCGCGATGCGGTAGGGTATCGGCGTATCGGCGGTCAGCGCGTCGTTGCCGCGCCTGAGGTACGCGCCCGAATTCGGGTTGCGGTAGAGGTTCTTGGCGAGCGGAATGAGGTCGCGCAAGGCGTCGATCTCCTCCGGCACCGTCTCGCGCCCGCGAAACAGCACCTCGGCGAACTCCTCCAGCTTGAACATCCAGAACGGCAGGTCGAGCGTCTTGGAATCGACCCTGACACAATATTCGGGCAGCGATGCCGCGAACTCGTTGTGCGGGTCAAGGATCAGGATGCGCAGATCCGGCCGCGCCGCGATCGATTTGCGCAGCAGGAGCGAGACGGCGGTGGACTTGCCGACGCCGGTGGTGCCGACGATGGCGAAGTGGCGCGCCAGCGTGTCGTCGATGGCGATGTTGGCGGCGATCGTCTCGTCCTGCGACAGCGAGCCGATGGTGATGGAATGGCGGCCGGCCAGATCGTAGACCGCCTGCAGATCCCGGCTGCGGATGCGGTGCGCGACGGCGCCGATATGCGGATAGGTGGTGATGCCGCGGTCGAAGATCGGCTTGGCGCCGGGCTCAGCACCGTCACGCACTTCGCCGATCAACTCGATGCTGACCTCGATGGCGTTCTGGCCTTCATTGTTCCAGGCGCGGTCCGACTTGCCGATCGCATAGACGAGACCAACGGTGCGCGTCGTGCCCAGGTTGATCGAGATCATCTTGCCGACCGTCCACAGGCCGGTGACCGCGCCGTCGACTTCGTCTGCAAAGGCGCTGATGGTGGCGCGGGCGCCGTCGCATTGCACGACGTTGCCAAGGATGCGCCTGTCGTTCTGCTCCGCGTGGCGGCGCTCCTGCGATGTCGGTTCTCCGACGGAAGCTTCGCGTTCGACAAACATGGACAGGACAATCCCCATTTCCCTGGAGCATCGACCCTACGGGAACGGGGTTAAGGTCGGGTGAGGTCGGATGGTGTAGAGAGGATTAAAGAGCCAGCTAAAATTGTCGCGAGATGGCTCTTCTCCCATCTTGTCTCCAATCTTGGAATTTCGCTATACTGGACGAATGGATGATATAGCGAACGACATTTCCTCCACCATCGGCAGGCGCATACACGCCGAGAGGGTCATGCGTGACTGGTCGCTGGCGGAGCTTGCCGAGCGATCCGGGGTTTCCAAGGCGATGTTGAGCACGATCGAGCGCGGCAAGACCAGCCCGACCGCGGCTCTTCTGGTGCGGATCGCCGCCGCTTTCGGCATGACGCTGTCGACCTTGATCGCACGGGCGGAATTGCAGGGTGGTGGGCTGCTGCGCGAGAGCGACCAGCCTATGTGGCGCGATCCCGATACCGGCTATGTCAGGCGGCATCTTTCACCCGCCTGCGACATGCCGCTCGAACTGATCAAGGTGCATCTGCCGGCGGGCGCCAAGGTCAGTTTTCCGGCCGCGTCCTACGCCTTCATCAAACAGCAGATATGGCTGATTTCCGGGCGGCTCGAATTCATCGAGGGCGATGTGGCACACACGCTCGAGCCCGGCGACTGCTTGGCGCTCGGGGCGCCGTCGGACTGCACCTTCCATGCGCTGGAGACGGGCGCCGACTATCTCGTGGCGCTGGTCAGGGGCTGAGATCATGGCAAGACGGCCAAAGCGCTCCCACAATGGGGGGCCGCCTCTCGATGACTACAAGGGACCGCCATGGGGCAAGGGCGATCCCTACATCTTCCTCGCCTGGCAGGCCGCCCATGCCAGGGCATGGAAGGCGCCGAGCCGTGATGTCATGTTGATGCGCATGGACAAGGCCGAGCGGCTGGGCCTGACCTATGAGGAATACACGCTCGAGATCCTGGAGCGCGGGCGTCATCTCGGGCAAGAAGACGCCGACCGCATCAGCGCCATCAAGGCCGCGCGCAAACGGCGTCGTGTACGCCAACTGGGCTGACCGGGGCAAGCTTGCTTCACTCATTTCACTGCTTCCAAAGGATATCGAAGGCATGAATTCCATCGAAATCGAAGCCCTCGGCGCACGTCCGGACACGCTGGCGATGCTGGCCGACCTGCTGGTCGAAACGGTTGCCGCCGGCGGATCGGTCAGCTTCATGCATCCGCTGGCACCGGAAGCGGCAACCGCATTCTGGGAAAGATCGCTGGCAGCGGCGGCAAAAGGGGAAAGGGCGGTGCTTGGCGCCTGGGACGGCAAGGCCCTGGTCGGCACCGTCACCCTGCTGCTCGACTGCCCACCCAACCAGCCGCACCGGGCCGAGATCGCCAAGCTGATGACATCGGTCGAACACCGGGGCAGGGGTGTCGGGACGCGCCTGATGCGGGCCGCGGAGCGTCTCGCCGTCGAGAAGGGGCGCACGCTGCTGGTTCTGGATACGGCGACGGAGGAGGGCGCTTCGGGCCTCTACGAGAGGCTTGGTTTCACCCTGGCCGGCGAAATCCCGGACTATGCGCTGAAACCGCATGGCGGCCTGACCGGCACGCTGATCTACTGGAAGCGTATCGGCACACGGGTAGGGGTATAGTCAGGCCGAGGCCACACCGGAGAGGCGCCCCAGCAGCCAGGTGCGGAAATCCTGCTCGGCGCTGGTGAGCTGTGCGGTCGATGCCTTGGTCAGGAAATGCCCCGAGCTGCTGGAAAGCTCGAAATCCGAGAGCCTGACCAGCGTGCCGCTGTCGAGCGCCGCATCGATCAGCGGGCGCGACCCCAAAAGCACGCCGGCACCGGCGCTCGCCGCTTCCATGGCGGCGACGAAACTGTCGAAGCGGTGCGATCGCTGGAGGTGGCCAGCCAATCCGGCCGCCGCGAACCATTCCGCCCACATTTCGCGTGCACCGGCGACCAGAAGCAGCGGCAGGGATGTCCAGTCGGCATCGGCAGCCAAGGCTGGAGCCGCCACCGGCACCAGCCGCTCGGCGGTCAGCCTGTCGGCTTCGCGCCCGGGAAAGGCGCCGTTGCCGAAGCGGATGTCCAGCACCGACCCCGGCAGATCGTAGTCGGTCGGGCGGTGGATCGTCACAAGATCGAGCTGGATGCGCGGCAGTGCCTGGGCGAGATCGGGAAGTGCCGGAACCAGCACCAGCAAGGCGAAGGAGATCGGCACCCGGATCGAGACGGTCTGGACGGCGCGCGGCTCGAACAGCTCCGTCGTGCTGCTGGAGATGGTAGCGAAGGCCGACTGGATGTGGGGCAGGTAGGCGGCGCCTTCCGGCGACAGCGCGACGCCTCGCGCCAACCGCGAGAACAGCCGGGTCTTCAGCCGCTCCTCCAGAAACCGGATGTGCTGGCTGACGGCCGCCTGGGTGAGGCCGAGTTCGGCGGCCGCCGCCGTGAAATTCGACAGCCGCGCGGCAGCCTCGAAACTGCGCAGCCAGTCGAGCGGCGGCAAGGTGGGAATGGTTTTTCGAGGCATTAGCTATCTGCGGTCTTTGGCCAAAAAATGATAATTTGAGTTATGCCTTTCGTGGGGCGAACATGCAATCGAAACCCTGCGGATCCGGCCGTGGGGTGTAGCGGACAGGGACGGATTTCCATGCTCACCCACGCGCTGGTTGGCGACGAAGGCAGAACGATCGAACTTGGCTGGAAGGACGGGAGACGCACCCGCTTTCACGCCATCTGGCTGCGCGACAACGCGCTCGACGACAGGACGCGCAGCGCCGGCAACGGCCAGCGCCTCATCACCATCCTCGACATTCCGGCCGAGACGAGAATTGGCGCGGCGGCGATCAAGGCTGGCATGCTGGAGGTCAGCTTCGTGCCGGAAGGAAAAACGGTCAGCTTTCCCGCGCAATGGCTGAGTGCCAACGCCTATGACCGCGATGAGCTCCGCCAGCCCGGCTGGACGGGCGATATCATCCAGCGCTGGACGAAAGCGACGATGCAGAATTCGCTGCCGCGCACCAGTTACCCGGCAGCCAGCCATGGCCGCAGCGTCCTGCGCGAGTGGCTTTCGGCGGTGAGGACCTATGGCTTTGCGGTGATGGACGGCCTGCCGGCCGAATCCGGGGCGCTTTGCAAGGTCTCCGACCTGTTCGGCTACATCAGGGAAACCAATTACGGCCGCTGGTTCGAAGTGCGCGCCGAGGTCAATCCGAACAATCTTGCCTACACCAATCTCGGTCTCCAGGCACACACCGACAATCCCTATCGCGATCCGGTGCCGACGCTGCAGATCCTGTCCTGCATCGAAAATACGGTGGAGGGTGGCGAATCGAGCGTTGTCGACGGTTTTGCCGTCGCGGCTGCCTTGCAGGCCGAGAACCCGGAAGGCTTCCGGCTGCTGAGTTCATGCCCGGCGCGTTTTGAATATGCCGGCTCGTCGGGCGTGCGGCTGCAGGCCAAGCGTCCGATGATCGAGCTCGGTCCCGATGGCGAACTGATCTGCATCCGCTTCAACAACCGTTCTTTGGCGCCGACCGTTGACGTGCCCTTCGCCGACATGGACGCCTACTACGCCGCCTATCGCCGGTTCGCCGAGCTGATCGAGGATCCGTCCTTCGAAGTCACCTTCAAGCTCGAGCCCGGCCAGGCCTTCATCGTCGACAACACCCGCGTCATGCATGCCCGCAAGGCGTTTTCGGGCACCGGCAAGCGCTGGCTGCAAGGGTGCTACGCCGACAAGGATGGCCTGTTGTCGACGCTCGCCGCGATCGAACAAGGTTTCAAGGAGGCCGCGGAATGAGCGGCCAGGATTTGAACGCGGACAACATCGTCGAATTCATCGCCGACATTTTCGAGCGCCGCGGCGCGGAATCCTATCTTGGCGAGCCGGTGACGATGTCCGAGCACATGCTGCAGGGGGCGTGGCTGGCGGAGCAGGACGGTGCGCCCGAGGTGCTGGTGGCGGCCGCACTGCTGCACGACATCGGCCATTACACCAGCGAGTTCGGCACCTACTCGCCCGAGGATGTCGAGGACAAGCACCATGACGAGGCCGGCGGCGAGGTGCTGGCGCCGTTCTTTCCGCCTGTCATCGTCGAATGCGTCAGGCTGCATGTGGCGGCCAAGCGCTATCTCTGCGCCACCGACCCGACCTATTTCTCCAAGCTGTCGCCGGCTTCGGTTCATACGCTGTCGCTGCAAGGCGGACCGATGAACGCCGACGAGGTGGCCGAGTTCCGCAAGAACCCGTTCCATGAGGACGCGGTGCGGGTTCGCATCTGGGACGAGGGCGGCAAGGTCGCCGACATGAAGACGCGGGCGTTTCGCGATTATGTGCCGTTGCTGCAGCGGGTGGTTCGCGACTTCGCCAACCGCGCCTGACGCAACCAGTCACCGGGAGGAGACCGCCCATGTGTTTCTGCTTCGACGTCGACAATGCGGTGGCCGAATACCGGCCGGATGCATGCCGCGAGCGCCTGACTGGCGCGGCCCCACCGCATCGCCGATCTATCGCGGGGGAGGCCCGGCCGGCTCGCCCCGCCTTGTCCGACGAGCGCAAGGTCATCCAGCGCTGGGCCGAGGCGAGCGGCGTGACGTTGCGCGGCTGAAACGAAGGCCCGCGCGGCGAACATGCCGCGCGGAAATTCAAGAAGGCTGGGTGTGTCGTTAGCCTTTGTGGTGCACCTGCTGAAGTCCGTAGACCGGCGTCGGCAGCCCGGCATGCCTGGCTTTCAACTGCAGCGACAGGAACTGCGAATAGTGGCGCGACTGGTGCAGATTGCCGCCGTGGAACCACAGCGCTTCCTGTTGCGTCGGCTTCCACATGTTGCGCAACTCGCCTTCCCAAGGGCCGGGATCCTTGGTGGTGTTCGAGCCGAGGCCCCAGCATTTGCCGACCTTGTCGGCGGTTTCGCGCGATATCAGATCGGCGGCCCAGCCGTTCATCGAGCCATAGCCGGTGGCGTAGACGATAAGGTCGGCAGGCAGTTCCGACCCGTCGCTGAGCAGAACCGAATGCTGCTTGATCTCTTCGATGTCGACGCCGCTCTTCAGCCTGATCGATCCGTCGATGACCAGCTGGGAGGCGCCGACGTCGATATAATAGCCGGAGCCGCGCCTGAGGTACTTCATGAATAGGCCGGACTCGTCGTCGCCCCAGTCGAGCATGAAACCGGCCTTTTCCAGCCCCTTGTAGAACGCCGCGTCGCGTTTCTTCATCTCGGCATAGGCCGGGATCTGGAATTCATGCAGGATCTTGTAGGGCAGGGAGGCAAAGATGAGATCGGCCTTGGCCGTGGTGATGCCGTTCTGAACCGCCTGTTCCGAATAGAGGGAGCCCAGGCCGATTTCCATCAGCGTGTCGGATCTCGAGATATGGGTGCTCGATCGCTGCACCATGGTGACGTCGGCGCCGGCTTCCCAAAGCGCGGCGGCGATGTCGTGGGCGGAATTGTTGGAGCCGATGACAACGGCCTTCTTGCCGGCATAGGCATCGGGGCCGGGATGCTTCGAGGAGTGATGCTGGTCGCCCTTGAAATTCTCCATGCCCTTGAATTTCGGCAGATTGGCCTTGCCGGACTGTCCGGTGGCCAGCACCAGCTGCTTGGGTTTCAGGGTGATGTCCTTGCCGTCGCGGTGGACGACGACGGTCCATTCCTTCTTCTCCTCGTCATAGGAGGCGCTCTTGGCCTCGGTCGAGGACCAGTAGTTCAGCTCCATCACCTTGGTGTACATTTCCAGCCAGTCGCCGATCTTGTCCTTGGGCGAGAAGACCGGCCAGTTCTTCGGGAAATCGATATAGGGCAGATGGTCGTACCAGACCGGATCGTGCAGGCAGAGCGACTTGTAGCGCTTGCGCCAACTGTCGCCGGCGCGCTCGTTCTTCTCGATGATGATGGCCGGCACGCCGAGCTGCCGCAGCCGCGCGCCGAGCGCGATGCCGCCCTGGCCGCCGCCGATGATGACCGTGTAGGGCTGCGTCTTGAAGCCGAGTTCGGCCGCCTCCTTCTCGCGTTCTTCCTTCCATGTCGGGCGGTTCTTGCCCGAGCCATGCCTGGCGCCCATCGGCCGCGCGAAGCCCGCCGGTTCCTCATGGCCTTTCAATTCGACCATGGTGGTCAGCAGCGTCCAGATCTTGCCGTCCTTCAGCCTGACATGGCCAAAGCCGCGCGCCATTTCGGTCTCGAAACTGATCCAGCCCTCGATCAGCCCGTCGCTCTCGGTCGCGTCCTCATCCCTGGCGATGGCAAAGTGTGACGGCTTGGTCTTCGACAACTGGCTCTTCAGCATGTCGCGGACCTGGTCCTTGCCCTCCATCGTCTTGATGTTCCAGGTGAAGGTGACGAGGTCGCGCCAGTAGCAGTCCTCCTGAAAACAGCCGACTGCCTTCTCGATGTCATTGGCGGCCAGGGCAGCGCCGAATTGATCGAGCAGGTCGGACAGTTTCTTGTTTGGGGCCTTGTCGAGCATAAGTTTTCCTCCGTGAAATCCAGGCCGTCATGGTTGCTCCTCCCGACTTGCAAAGCCGGACAATCAAGTATTGGCAATGAGAATAGCCTTCGTCACGCCCCACCATAGTTTCGCGTGGCTTCAAGGACTTATCCGGAAAACATGCTCCCAAGCCGGTTTGACGACGTGTCCGTCGCGAAATCGTGACGGGTATTTTTCAAATTGGGAAGCGGCTTCATCGGCGTCGCGATTTTTGTCGTTGACAGCCTGCCTTGCCCGCCCTTAGTGTCCGCCATCATGAAAAAGGCACTCATTCTCGTAGGAAGGCGCGTGGGCAAGGCGGTGTAACCGCCGGGCGAAAACCTCCCATGCGCAACACACAGGCTCCCTCGGGGGCCTTTTTTATTGCCTAAAACACGACTAAACGACCAGCAGCAGCCAGATGGCAACGCCCAAAGGGCGACAGTACGGGACCAAACCGATGAGCAACGGACAAAGTGAACGGCGCGAAATGCCAAGAGCCGAAATGACGGGCGCCGAAATGGTGGTGCAGGCGCTGAAGGACAATGGCGTCAAGCATGTCTTCGGCTATCCCGGCGGCGCGGTTCTCCCGATCTACGACGAGATCTTCCAGCAGGACGAGGTCGAGCACATTCTGGTGCGGCACGAGCAGGGTGCGGGCCACGCGGCGGAAGGCTATGCGCGCTCGACCGGCAAGGCCGGCGTCATGCTGGTGACCTCGGGCCCCGGCGCCACCAATGCGGTGACGCCGCTGCAGGACGCTTTGATGGATTCGATCCCGCTGGTCTGCCTGACCGGGCAGGTGCCGACGTCGCTCATCGGCTCCGACGCGTTCCAGGAATGCGATACGGTCGGTATCACGCGCCCCTGCACCAAGCACAACTGGCTGGTGAAGGACGTCAACGAACTCGCGGCGACCATCCACGAGGCCTTCCATGTCGCCACGACCGGCCGTCCCGGCCCGGTGGTCGTCGACATTCCGAAGGACGTGCAGTTCGCCAAGGGATTTTATGTCCCGCCGCAGATCGCGCCCCGCACCAGCTACCAGCCCAAGGTCCAGGGCGATCTGGAGAAGATCAAGGCGGCGGTCGAGCTGATGGCGACCGCGAAGAAGCCGATCATCTACTCGGGCGGCGGCGTCATCAATTCCGGCCCGGAGGCGAGCCATCTCTTGCGCGAACTGGTCGATCTCACCGGTTTCCCGATCACCTCGACGCTGATGGGGCTCGGCGCCTATCCGGCATCGGGCAAGAACTGGCTGGGGATGCTCGGCATGCACGGCACCTACGAAGCCAACATGGCCATGCATGATTGCGACGTGATGATCTGCATCGGCGCCCGCTTCGACGACCGCATCACCGGCCGGCTAACAGCGTTCTCGCCGAACTCGCGCAAGATCCACATCGACATCGACCCGTCGTCGATCAACAAGAACGTGCACACCGAAGTGCCTATCATCGGCGATGTCGGCCGGGTGCTGGAGGACATGGTGCGGCTGTGGCGGGCGACCGCCAAGGCCGACAAGAAGGCGCTCTATCCCTGGTGGGAGCAGATCGCCAAATGGCGCGGTCGCGATTCACTCGCCTACAAGATGAACCATGAGGTCATCATGCCGCAATACGCCATCCAGCGGCTCTACGAACTGACCAAGGACATGGACACCTACATCACCACCGAGGTCGGCCAGCACCAGATGTGGGCGGCGCAGCATTATCATTTCGAGAAGCCGAACCGCTGGATGACGTCAGGTGGGCTGGGCACGATGGGCTACGGCCTGCCGGCGGCACTCGGCGTGCAGATCGCGCATCCCGATGCGCTGGTCGTCGACATCGCCGGCGACGCCTCGGTGCAGATGACGATGCAGGAGATGAGCGCGGCGGTGCAGCACAATGCGCCGATCAAGATCTTCATCCTCAACAACCAGTACATGGGCATGGTGCGCCAGTGGCAGCAGCTGCTGCACGGCAACCGGCTGTCGCATTCCTATACGGAGGCGATGCCGGACTTCGTCAAGCTGGCGGAAGCCTATGGCGGCCACGGCATCCGCTGCGAAAAGCCCGACGAGCTGGACGACGCCATCAAGGAGATGATCTCGGTCAGGAAGCCGGTGCTGTTCGACTGCCGCGTGGCGACGCTCGCCAACTGCTTCCCGATGATTCCGTCGGGCAAGGCACATAACGAGATGCTGCTGCCGGACGAGGCGACGGACGAGGCCGTGGCCAACGCCATCGACGCCAAGGGCAGGGAACTGGTCTAAACCGCGAAGCCAAGGCAGGGCTGTCGCGAGAAGCCGTGCGGAAACAGATAGTTAGATCAAGAGTTTGAAATCGAGATTCATGTCATGAACGCACAGCACCTTCAACCCACCGGCTCCGCCTACTTCATCGCCAAGGAGACGGAGCGGCCGGAAAACCACACGCTTTCCGTGCTGGTCGACAACGAGCCGGGCGTGCTTGCCCGGGTCATCGGGCTGTTTTCCGGTCGCGGCTACAACATCGAGAGCCTGACCGTTTCCGAGACCGAACATGAAAAGCACCTGTCGCGGATCACCATCGTGACCCGCGGCACGCCGCACGTGCTGGAGCAGATCAAGCATCAGCTCGAGCGCATCGTTCCGGTGCACCGCGTGGTCGATCTCACCGTGCGTTCGCACGAGTTCGGCCAGGAGCGGCCGCTGGAGCGGGAACTGGCGCTGGTCAAGGTCGCCGGCACCGGCGAGGCCCGCGTCGAGGCGCTGCGGCTGGCCGACGCTTTCCGCGCCTCGGTCATCGACGCCAACACCGAGCATTTCATCTTCGAGATCACCGGCAAGGGCTCCAAGCTCGACCAGTTCATCGCCATCATGAAGCCGCTCGGCCTGGTCGAGATCTGCCGCACCGGCGTGGCGGCGATGAACCGCGGCCCGCAGGGCATGTAGCACCGGCCGGATCCCCTCACAGCCGTCAATTCTGGCTCGGGGATCGGCCGGTTCTGGCCTTTGCGCTCGCCGGAAAGAGACAATAATACTGACGTATCTGGGAGGATATCATGTCGCTCGACGCATTCCTCGCTCTTTTGGTCTACGCCTTCGTGACCTCGATCACGCCGGGGCCGAACAATCTGATGCTGCTGGCTTCAGGTGTGAATTTCGGCCTGGTCCGGAGCGTGCCGCATATGCTTGGCATCAGCATCGGTTTCCTGGTGCTGCTGCTTGCCGTCGGCCTTGGCCTTGGCGCCGTGCTGACGGCGTTTCCGGCGCTGCATACGGCGTTGAAGATCGCCGGCGCCGCCTATCTGCTCTACCTCGCCTGGAAGATCGCCATGTCGCGCTCGTTCGCAGGCAAGGGCGAGGCAAGCGGGCGACCGATGCGCTTCATCGATGCGGCGGCGTTCCAGTGGGTCAATCCCAAGGCCTGGGTGATGGCGATCACCGCCATGGCCGTCTACAGCAATCCGGAGCACCCTTTCCTGTCGGTGGCGCTGATCTCGGTGGCCTTCACCATCGTCAACCTGCCGAGCGTCTCGGTTTGGGCGGGATTCGGCACGGCGCTGCGCGGTTTCCTGTCGGATCCGGTACGGCTGAAATGGTTCAACATCGCCATGGGCGTGCTGCTGGCGGCGACGCTTTGGCCGATGTTGAGATAGGTTTTCCTCGGGCTCGTCGTAGCTTCGGCCAGCGGCCATGCCGGGTGCACATCCATTGTGCAGTGCACATTAAATCTTCGTAATGCCGTGTTTTGGCCCTTTTCCGACAAAGGCGTGTCCTATCTATTCGGCGAAATCGCGGCAGGGAGCCGTGAGTTGCGCTAGAATACGACCACCTGGCTATGGCGTGTCGGACAGAGAGGGCCTTTTGTCGATGCGTGGAAAAGTCATTCTTTCTTTGCTGGCGGTCGCCTGCGCGGGTGCTGCCTGGCTCTATCTGTCTCCCGACGCACTGAGCCGGGCTCAACAGTTGATCGGCGCAAAGCAGGTCGCGGCTGCATCGGACAACCAGGCATCGGACACCCAGGCTGGGGACGCGAAAACCTCGGACAAACCGGCAGGCGGCAAGCAGGCGGCTGGCGGTAATGGCGCGCGTTCGGCCTCGATCGTCTCGGCGACGGCGACGACGGCCGACTTCCCGATCCGGCGCTATGCCATCGGCTTCGTCTCCTCTCCGGCGGTGGTCAATATCAACGCGCGGGTGTCCAGCCAGATCGTCTCCATCGACGTCAAGGACGGACAGATGGTGAAGGCCGGCGATCTCCTGCTTTCGCTCGATGACCGTGCGCTGAAGGCGCAGCTCGCCAAGGACCAGGCGACGCTCGCCAAGGACCAGGCCCTGCTCGCCAGCTCGAATTCCGATCTTCAGCGCGCTAAGGACCTTGTCGCCAAGCAGGCCGGCACGCAGCAAACCTACGACCAGGCGGTTGCCGCGCAGAAGGCCGCGGCGGCGACCGTCGATGCCGACAAGGCGACGATCGATGCCGACAACGTCCAGCTTGGCTTTGCCACGATCACGGCGCCGATCGCCGGCAGGCTGGGTGCCGTCAATGTCGCCGTCGGCGATCTTGTCACCGTCAGCAATGGCAACAGCAGCACGGCGACACCGTTGGTGACCATCACCCAGATGGACCCGCTGCAGGTGAACTTCAATCTGCCGGAAAGCAACCTTGCGCTGCTGCACAAGGCGCTGGCCAATCCGCAGCAAGGGGCGGTGACGCTGACCCAGGACGGCGACCCGACGCCGATCGGCAAGGGTACGCTCGATTTCGTCGATTCCAGCGTCGACACGGCTTCCGGCACCATCGCCACGAGAGCCAGCATACCGAACGCCGATCTCTCGCTGTGGCCGGGCCAATATGTGAATGTCGTCCTCGACGCCGGCGTCATGCCGCGGATGACCTCGGTTCCCACGGTCGCGGTGCAGCCGAGCCAGAAGGGGCCGTTCGTCTATGTGGTCAAACCCGACAACACTGTCGAGATGCGGCCGGTGCAGGTGGCGCTGACCGAAGGCGAGAACAGCGCCATCAGCCAGGGAGTGAAGGCCGGCGAGAAGGTGGTCACCGAAGGCCAGACGAGGCTGAAGAATGGCGCCGCCGTACATGAGGGCGCCACTACTGCAGCGCCCAAGGTGGCCGAGGCGAGCAATGCCGGCGGGGCGGCCCAATGATCTCCGAATTCTGCATTCGCAGGCCCGTCGCCACGCTCCTGATGTCGTTCGCCCTCGTGCTGGGCGGACTGTTCGCCTACAAATTCCTGCCGGTGGCCGCACTGCCCAGCGCCGAATTCCCGGTGGTCAACGTCTCGGCCTCGCTGCCCGGCGCCTCGCCGGAAACCATGGCGACATCGGTAGCGACGCCGCTGATCAAGCAGTTCGCGACCATCGCCGGCATCGATTCGATTTCGACCACGAACTCGCTCGGCCAGACCTCGATCGCCATCCAGTTCGTGCTCAACCGTGACATCGACGCCGCGGCGGCCGACGTGCAGGCGGCGATCGCGCGCACGCAGAAATCATTGCCGCCGCAGATGACGTCGCCGCCGAGCTACCGCAAGGTCAATCCGGCCGACGCGCCGATCCTTTTGATGTCGCTGGTCAGCGACACGGTTCCGCTGACCGACCTCGATGCCTTCGCCGAAAACGTCATCTCGCCGTCGCTGTCGACCATCGACGGGGTGGCGCAGGTCTCGATCTTCGGCCAGCAGAAATACGCAGTGCGCATCCAGATCGACCCGACCGCGCTTGCCGCCCGCGGCATCTCGATCGATCAGCTGCAGGCGGCGGTCGCGTCCGCCAACAGCAACACGCCGCTCGGCGTGCTGCAGAACAACAAGCAGCAGCTCACCATCACCGCCAACACCCAGCTGACCGACGCCGCCGGCTTCTCCAACCTCATCATCGCCACCAAGAACGGCCACCCGGTGCGGCTGGGCGAGGTGACCCGCGTCGTCAATTCCGTGCAGACCACGACGACGGCGAGTTGGTATGACGGTACCCGCGCGATCATCATGGCCGTCCAGCGCCAGCCCGACGCCAACACGGTCGACGTCGTCGACAAGGTCAAGGCGATGCTGCCGTCCTTCCAGGACCAGATGCCGGCCGCGGCCCAGATCAAGCTGCTCAACGACCGCTCGACGTCGATCCGCCAGGCCGTCGACGACGTGCAGTTCACGCTGCTTTTGACCATCGCGCTGGTGGTGATGGTGATCTTCGTGTTCCTGCGCCGGGTGACGGCGACCATCATCCCGGCCGTGGCGGTGCCGATCTCGCTAATCGCGACGCTCGGCGCGATGTTCCTGTTCGGCTTTTCCATCGACAACATCTCGCTGATGGGCCTGACGCTCGCTGTCGGCCTCGTCGTCGACGACGCCATCGTGATGCTCGAAAACATCTTCCGCCATATGGAAGAGGACGGGTTGTCTGCCTTCGATGCGTCGCTGAAGGGCGCGCGCGAAATCGGCTTCACCATCATCTCGATCTCGATCTCGCTGGTCGCCGTGTTCATACCGGTGCTTCTGATGGGCGGGGTGATCGGGCGCATCTTCAACGAGTTCGCCGTCGTGGTGACGGTCGCCATCTTGGCGTCGATGTTCGTCTCGCTGACGCTGACGCCGATGCTTTGCTCGCGGCTGCTGTCGGTGACCAAGGCCGACCGCGAAGCACACGGTGCGGGCCACAAGCGCGATTTCATCACGCGCGGCTACGACCGCGTCCTCAGCTTCTGCCTGCGGCACACCTTCCTGGTGTTCCTCGTCTTCATCGGCACCGCGGCGGCGTCGGTGTGGCTGATCCAGGTATCGCCGAAGGGCTTCTTCCCGCAGGAGGATATCGGCCAGATCTCGGTGACGACCATCGCGCGCCAGGACATCTCGTTCGACGCCATGGCCAAGCTGCAGGGGCAGGTGGCCAGCGTGTTCTCGCATTCGCCCTATGTCGACCATGTCGCGTGGTCGGCGGGCAGCGGCAACAATGCGCTCAACCAGGGGCAGCTCTTCGTCCAGCTCAAGGGCAAGGACCAGCGTCCCGATATCGAGAAGGTGCTTTCGGATCTGCGCAAGCAACTGGCCGGCGTGGCGGGCATCGAGACCTACATGCAGCCGGTGCAGAACCTGAGACTGGGTTCGCGCTCGTCGGCCAGCGCCTACCAGCTCGTGGTTCAGGGGCTGGACACCGGCCAGACCGATATCTGGGCACAGAAACTCAATGACGCGATGGCGGCCGATCATGCGACCTTCACCGACGTCACCAGCGATTTGCAGAACAATGCGCTGCAGGCATCGCTGGTGGTGGATCGCGACAAGGCCGCCCAGCTCGGCATCGACACCGACACGCTGCGCACCGCTCTCTATGGCGGGTTCGGCACCGACCAGGTGTCGACGATCTTCGGCTCGGCTGACAGCTATGAGGTCATCACCGAGCTCGATCCCAAGATCGAATGGTCACCCGAGCGGATGCTCGCCATCCAGATGCGGACGGCGAGCGGCAGCCTGGTTCCGCTCGGCGCCTTCGCGCGCGTCGACCGCACGGCCGGCGCCCTGACGGTCAACCAGCTCGGCCAGCTTCCGGCGGTGACCATCTCCTACAATTTGCCGCAAGGCGTGGCGCTCGGCGACAGTACGGCCCGCATCAGCGCGCTGAAGGAGCAGATCGGCATGCCGACGGCGATCTCGACGTCCTTTGCCGGCACCGCCAAGACCTTCCAGGATTCGCTTGCCAACCAGGGCCTGCTGATCGGCGGCGCCATCCTGACCATCTACATCGTGCTCGGCATCCTCTATGAGAGCTTCATCCACCCGCTCACCATTCTGACCGGCCTGCCGTCGGCGGTGCTTGGCGCCCTCGTTGCTTTGCGCTTCGCTGGCATGGATCTCTCCGTTATCGCTGTGATCGGCATCCTGATGCTGATCGGCATCGTCAAGAAGAACGGCATCATGATGGTCGACGTCGCGCTTGAACTGCGACGAGAAGGCATGTCGGCCACCGATTCCATCCACAAGGCCTGCCTGATGCGTTTCAGGCCGATCATGATGACGACGCTGGCAGCACTTATGGGCACCTTCCCGATCGCGCTCGGCACCGGCGCCAGCGCCGAGCTGCGGCAGCCGCTGGGTGTCGCGGTCGTCGGCGGCCTGCTCGCCTCGCAGGCGCTGACCCTGTTCGTGACGCCGGTGATCTATGTCTACATGGAGAATTTCTCGGGATGGCTGGTCGGGCTGATGCCGAAGCGCAAGGCGGAGTTGCACCTGGTCGAAGAAGGCGATCAGCCGTCATTGTTCGGTACCAACGACGACATTCAGGGCGAGCCGCAGAAAACGGCCGCCGAGTAACGGCTTGATGCGGTCCGGATAAAGCTGGCCCAAGCCGTCATGCTTGCGGCCGGCGGATCGGAGCCATAGTTTGTGGCAATGTCCCACGATCATGACCACGACAACGAACTCGATCCGTTTGCCGCCCGGGTGCGCGCGCTGGAGACCATCCTGACTCGCAAGGGGCTGATCGATCCGGCCGCGATCGACGTCATCGTCGATACCTACGAGACCAAGATCGGTCCGCGCAACGGCGCCAGGGTAGTGGCGAAAGCCTGGAGCGATCCTGCCTATGCCGACTGGCTGAGGCGCGACGCGACGGCGGCCATCGAATCGCTCGGCTACACCGGCCGGCAGGGCGAGCACATGCAGGCGGTGTTCAACACCGATGACACGCACAATCTCGTCGTCTGCACGCTGTGCTCCTGCTATCCGTGGTCGGTGCTCGGGCTGCCGCCTGTCTGGTACAAGGCGCCGCCCTATCGTTCACGCGCCGTCATCGACCCGCGCGGCGTGCTCGAGGAATTCGGGCTGACGCTGCCGGTGGACAAGAAGATCCGCGTCTGGGATTCGACCGCGGAGCTGCGCTATCTCCTCGTGCCGCAGCGGCCGCAGGGCACCGAAGGCTGGAGCGAGGAGCAACTGGCCGATCTGGTGAGCCGTGACGCGATGATCGGCACGGCGCTGGCCAAAGAACCGGAACAGACGGGGGAGCCGGCATGAACGGCCCCCAGGATCTCGGCGGACAGATGGGGTTCGGGCCTGTGGCCCCTGAAAAAGATGAACCCTATTTCCATGCGGATTGGGAGAGGCGGGCGCTCGGCGTGACGCTGACGGCCGGCGCCATGGGAGCCTGGAACATCGACGAAAGCCGGCACGCGCGGGAATCGCTGCATCCGGCCGACTATTATGGCTCCAGCTATTACCAGATCTGGATCAAGGCGCTGGAGACCTTGCTCAAGCGGCATGGTTTCGTCAGCGAACGCGATCTCAAGGCGGGCGAGGCGATCGATGCGGCGACGACGCCGAAACGGGTGCTGAAGGCGGAAAACGTCCCGGCGGTGCTGGCCAAGGGCAGTCCTTGCAGCCGGCCGGTCGAGACGGCGCCGCGCTTCAAGGCCGGCGACGCCGTGCGGACAAAGAATTTCAACCCGACCGGCCACACCAGGCTGCCGCGCTATGCGCGCGGCAGACAGGGCACGATCGAGGCGGTGCGCGACGGCTTCGTCTTTCCCGACACCAACGCGCACGGGCAAGGCGAGAACCCGCAATGGGTCTACACGGTGGTTTTCGATGGCACGGAGATCTGGGGCGAGGGCGCCGACCCGACGCTGACGGTGTCGATCGACGCCTGGGAGAGCTATCTTGAGCCGGCCTGAAGGGACCGCTGCCGATTTGCCGCCGGGGGTCGATGCCCCGGTGTTTGCAGAGCCCTGGCAGGCCGAGGCGTTCGCCTTGACGGTGGCGCTGCACGACAAGGGCCTGTTCTCGTGGAACGAGTGGGCGGATGCCCTGTCGGCGCAGGTGAAGAAGCCGGACGCCGCGGCTGACGGCCACGATTATTACGAACATTGGCTGGCAGCACTGGAAAGCCTCCTTGCGTCGAAGGGGTTGGCCGCCAGGGCGGATGTCGACGCGATGGCGCAAGCCTGGGAGCGTGCCGCCCATGCCACCCCGCACGGCAAGCCGATCCTGCTTGAGAACGATCCCGGGATCTGACCGGGAACTTTCAATCGGCCGACTGATTTTTAGTTGAGAGTTCGCTGTCCGAGGAATCCAACGATGCCTGGTGATGTTCGCGATCCACAGGATCTGGCGCGGCTACTGGTTCTTCGCGAACAAGCGGGAGACGTCGGCGGAATGACCGCTCTTTACGAAGCCGATGCTATCCTGGACATCGGCAACGGACAGTTCGCCCGCGGCCGCGACGCTATCAGCAAGTTCTACGCTGAGTTGGTGGCAACCGGGCGGCGATTTGATCTCGGAGATCAGCGTCCGGCCATAGTCTGCGGCGATCTGGCGCTCACTTCGACCCGCCTTCCCAACGGCTTGGTGACTGCCGAAATCGCTCGCCGGCAAGATGACGGAAGCTGGCTCTGGGTGATCGATCAGCCGTCCATCGCTCAATATCCATAGTCATTCCGTTCATGGCATGAACTGAAACACCCGATCAATTCGTTCCCTTTACGTTCTAATTCACCCCTGATAACCTGCACTGTCGGCGGCATTGCCGCATCGACCTTGTCTTTCCCCCGCGAATCCGGTCACACGATCTGATGGAATTTTCACCCCAACAGGACGAGGCGCTGCAAGCGGTTGCCCGCTGGCTCAAAGAGGGCCGGCCGCAGCTGTTCCGTCTGTTCGGCTATGCCGGCACCGGCAAGACGACGCTGGCGCGCTATTTTGCCGAGCATGTCGACGGCCAGGTGCAGTTCGCCGCCTTCACCGGCAAGGCAGCGCAGGTGCTGCGCTCCAAGGGGGCGGTCAATGCCCGCACCATCCATTCGCTGATCTACCGGCCCAAGGGCGAGGAATCGGTAGAGGACGAGGTGACCGGCAAGACCTCGATGTCGCCGACCTTCTCGCTCAACCGGCAGAGCCCGATCTCGCGCGCCAAGCTGGTCGTCATCGACGAATGCTCGATGGTCGACGAGCAGCTCGGCCGCGACCTGATGAGTTTCGGCACGCCGATCCTGGTGCTGGGCGACCCCGGCCAGTTGCCACCGATCTCTGGCGGCGGCTTCTTCACCGACCACGAGCCGGATTTCCTGCTCACCGAAATCCACCGGCAGGCGCGCGACAATCCGATCCTGCGGCTGGCGCTCGACGTGCGCGAGGGGCGCGAATTCATGCGCGGCGACTACGGCACCGCGCAGGTGATCGGCAAGGAAGACGTCAACCAGGAGCTGGTGCTCAGGGCGGACCAGGTGCTGGTCGGCACCAACCGCACGCGCCGCCGCTACAACCAGCGCCTGCGCGAGCTCAAGGGCTTCAATGCCGACTATCCACAGGCCGGCGACAAGCTGGTCTGCCTGCGCAACGATCCCGCCAAGGGGCTGCTCAACGGTTCGCTGTGGAAGGTGATGACCTCGTCGCGCGAGACGGTGAAGCCCGGCATCAACCTTCTGGTTTCGCCCGAAGAGGACGATCCGGACCGCGGCGTCGCCAAGATCAAGCTGCTCAAGGCGGCATTCGAGGATCCGGATGCCGAAATCCCCTGGCAGCAGAAGAAGCGCTTCGACGATTTCGACTACGGCTACGCGCTGACCGTGCACAAGGCGCAGGGTTCGCAGTGGAACGAGATCGTGCTGTTCGATGAAAGCTGGGCCTTCAAGGAAACGCGCCAGCGCTGGCTTTATACCGCGATTACCCGGGCCGCCGAGCGGCTGACCATCGTCAGGTAACGTTACGACGATGGCTTTTCTCGCGCACCGACCCGCTGGACCCCGAGCCATTCCCAGGCGTCGGCTTCGTCCTCGGCCTTGAAATGCCTGAATTCGATGGGGGAGGAAGCGGGCAAGGCGTGTCGTGCGTCCGCCGTCCAGTCGGGTGTGCCGATTGCCGCGCAACGGCCTATGTGCTCCAGTGCGTGGACGGCACCCTGCTTGAGGGTTTCGTCGGAGATGTCGGTCCAATCGACGCCGTCGTGATCGACCATGCGCACGGCCACGTCGATTCGCTGGTGGAGCGCGTACGCCGCTTCCAGCAGGCCGAACAGGTTTTCCGCATCGGCCGCCGCGACATGCCCGACCACATCGATTGCGAACAGGTCGTCGCGATCGGTGTCGATGCGACGGATCGCCGGCACGGATTGCAGGAAATTCACGGGCGGAGCCTCCTTTGGCGGAAATAGCGGTCTTCTGGAACACCGAAAACCCCCTATCTGTTCCCGTCAAAGGCGCTATAGATGCCCGGTCTCAAGCGCGCCGCGGCTGAACGGCGCGCGCCAACCGCCTGATCTCACGGACGCCAGCCCATGCCCGCAAAGCTTTCCGTCAACCTCAACGCCATCGCCATGCTGCGCAACCGGCGCGACCTGCCATGGCCAAGCGTGATCGGTGTCGGCCGCCTTGCCCTTGCCGCCGGGGCACACGGGCTGACGGTCCACCCACGTCCCGACGAACGTCACACAAGGCATTCCGACCTGCCCGAGATCAGGGCGCTGATCGACGATGAGTTTCCGCAAGCCGAGTTCAACATAGAGGGCTACCCGAGCGAGGATTTCCTGGCGCTTGTGGAAAAACATCAGCCCGAACAGGTGACGCTGGTTCCCGATGACCCGGCACAGGCAACTTCCGATCATGGCTGGAACTTTGCCGCCGACTCGGCTTTCCTGACACCGGTCGTCAGGCGTCTGAAGAAGAGCGGTTTCAGGGTGTCGTTGTTTTCCGATGCCGATCCTGCCGGCGTGACGGCGGCGCGCGACACCGGCGCCGATCGGATCGAACTCTATACCGGCCCCTATGGCAGCTACCATTCCGATTCCGAAAAGGCCGCTAAGGAGCTGGAAAGACTTGGAAAAACCGCCGATGCAGCATTCGCTGCCGGGCTTCAGGTCAATGCCGGGCACGATCTGACAGTGGACAATCTGCCTGCTCTGGCAAGGCGCATTCCGGCATTGGCCGAAGTGTCGATCGGACATGGGTTGACAGCCGATGCGTTGGAGTATGGCATGGCCGGCACGGTGGGTCGGTTTCTCAGAGCCTGCGGCTGGTAGGGGTGGAGAGCGTCGCTTTGCAGGTATGGCAGCCATAGCGTGCGATTGACATCGCATCGCAGCATGCATGAAGCGCCGCGCGCTTGTCGGGGAGTGGTCCATGGACCTTGCCAGTCGCGTTAGCGAGGCCGAAACCGTCGAGCAATCGAGCCATTCGGGGGCCGAAAAGCAAAGCACCAAGGTTCTGATGCTGGGTGCGCTCGGTGTCGTCTATGGTGATATCGGCACCAGCCCGATCTACGCCTTCCGCGAGGCGCTTCACGCCTCGCCCGGTATCGATACGCGCGTTCACGTGCTTGGCGTGCTGTCGCTGATCGTCTGGGCGCTGACGATCATCGTGACCATAAAATATGTCGCGTTCGTGCTTCGTGCCGACAACAAGGGCGAGGGCGGCACGCTGTCGCTGATGTCGCTGGCGCGCAGCGCCTATCCCAAGGGAGCGCGGCTCATCCTGGCGATCGGTCTTTGCGGCGCAGCGTTGTTTTTCGGCGATTCGATCATAACGCCGGCCATCTCCGTGCTGTCGGCGGTCGAAGGCCTCAGGGTGGTGACCCCGACACTGGATGCTTACGTCGTGCCGATCACGCTGGTCATCCTGGCCGTGCTGTTCTCGGTGCAACGCTTCGGCACGGGGAAGGTGGCGGCGGTGTTCGGGCCGGTGACCGCGCTGTGGTTCCTGGCCATCGGCGTTGCGGGGCTCTATCATCTGACGGACGATCCATCGATCCTGCTGGCCATCAATCCCTATTACGCGGTCGTCTATCTCGCCAGCACACCCACGGCCGCCTTCGTCACCGTCGGCGCTGTGTTCCTGGCGGTGACCGGGGCCGAGGCGCTCTATGTCGATCTCGGCCATTTTGGACGCAAGCCTATCGTGTTGGCTTGGTTTTCGGTGGTTTTTCCATGCTTGCTGCTCAACTATTTCGGGCAGGGCGCCTTTGTGCTGGCCAATGACGGGAGGCCGACCAATCCATTCTTCCAGATGCTGCCCGACTGGGCGCTGATGCCGATGGTGGGACTGGCGACGGCCGCGACCGTCATCGCCAGCCAGGCAGTCATCTCGGGTGCCTTTTCGCTCACCCGCCAGGCGGTGCAGCTCAACCTTCTGCCACGCATCGAGGTGCAGCATACGTCTGAAATGCAACTCGGCCAGATCTACATGCCGCGCGTCAACCTGCTCATCGCTTTGGGGGTGATGCTGCTGGTCGTCGGTTTCGGCAGCTCGAGTTCCCTGGCTTCCGCCTATGGCATCTCGGTCACCGGCGAAATGCTGATGACAACGATCCTGCTGTTCGTGGTGATGCGCAAGCTTTGGAAATGGCGGCTGGCAGGCGCCCTGGCGCTGACCTTGCTGTTCGGCGTCATCGACAGCGGCTTCTTCCTGGCAAACATCGTGAAGATATTCGAAGGCGGTTGGGTATCGATCACGGTTGCCTGCCTGATGGGGCTGATCATGTGGACCTGGATACGCGGCAGCCGCTATCTGTTCGACAAGACCCGCCGCAACGAGATCCCGCTCGATTTCCTCGCCGGCAATCTGTTGAAGAAGAAGCCGCAACTGGTCTCCGGCACCGCGGTCTTCCTGACCAGCGATCCATTGAGCGCGCCGACCGCGCTGATGCACAGCCTGAAGCACTACAAAGTGCTGCATGAGCAGAATGTCATTCTTTCGGTGGTGACCGCGCCGCAGCCGGTGGTGCCGGACAGCGACCGTGTCAAGATGGAGACGGTCAACGAGCTGTTCATGCGGGTGACGCTGACCTTCGGCTATATGGAGCAGCCCAACATCCCGCGCGCCCTGGCGATCTGCCGCAAGCAAGGCTGGAAGTTCGACATCATGACGACGTCGTTCTTCCTGTCGCGGCGCTCGCTCAAGGCCTCGCCCAATTCCGGCATGCCGGTGTGGCAGGACCGGCTGTTCATCGGCCTGGCGCGCACGGCGGCCGATGCGACCGAATATTTCCAGATCCCGACCGGACGCGTCGTGGAAATCGGCACGCAAGTCGCTATCTAAGGCTGATACGGCAGGTCTTATGGGCGCTCGCCATGCTCCCGAAGCCACGAATTCAGCCCGCGACCCATTGGATTACAGGCCATTTCCCAAGGAGCCTCGCGTTGCCGGCATGGGAGCCATCACGTGACGGCACTTGATATTGCATTGCAGCAAGCGTAGAGCACCGCGCGCTTATCGGAGTGTCGTCCCATGGCCCTTACCAATGCTGGTAGTGAGGCAGAACCCGTCGAACAGTCGAGCCATCCGGAGATCGAACAGCATAGCACCAAGGTGCTGATGCTGGGTGCTCTTGGTGTGGTCTATGGGGATATCGGCACCAGCCCGATCTACGCCTTTCGCGAGGCGCTGGTGGCATCGTCCCACGGCAGCGTTGCCCAACGCGGCGATATTCTCGGCGTGCTGTCGCTGATCATCTGGTCGCTGACGATCATCGTCACCATCAAATACATCATGTTCGTGCTGCGTGCCGACAATCGCGGTGAGGGCGGCGTGCTGTCGCTGATGGCATTGGCGCGCGGCAGTTTCCCGAAACGCTCGGCGGTGATCCTGGGCATCGGCATCGTCGGCGCCTCGCTGTTTTTCGGCGACGCGGTCATCACGCCGGCGATTTCGGTGCTGTCGGCGGTCGAGGGCATGAATGTCGTCACTCCCACATTCCAACCCTATGTCGTGCCGCTGACGCTGGTCATTCTCGCCATAGTGTTCGCGGTGCAACGTTTCGGCACGGGCGGCGTGGGACTGGTCTTCGGTCCGGTGACGGCGGTATGGTTCCTGGCGATCGGCCTTTCGGGCCTCAACCACATCATCGCCGATCCGGAAATCCTGTGGGCGATCAGCCCGCACTATATCGTCGCCTTCCTGATCCATTCGCCCGACGTTGCCTTCGTGACGATCGGTGCCATCTTCCTCGCCGTCACCGGCGCCGAGGCGCTCTACGCCGATCTCGGCCATTTCGGCCGCAAGCCGATCGTGCTCGCCTGGCTATCGATCGTGTTTCCCTGCCTGCTGCTCAACTATGCCGGGCAGGGCGCCTTCGTGCTGGCCAAGAATGGCGTCGTCGGCCATCCGTTCTTCGAGATGAACGAGGGTTGGGCTCTTATTCCCATGGTCGTGCTGGCGACCGCCGCGACGGTCATCGCCAGCCAGGCGGTGATTTCGGGTGCCTTCTCGCTGACCCGCCAGGCGGTGCAGCTCAACATGCTGCCGCGGCTCGAAATCCTGCATACATCGGAAAGACAGTCCGGCCAGATCTACATGCCGCGCGTCAACCTGTTGCTGGCGCTGGTGGTGATGATGCTGGTGGTCGGCTTCGGCGAGTCCAGCAAGCTCGCCTCGGCCTATGGCATCTCGGTGACCGGCAACATGCTGGTGACGACGGTGCTGCTCTATGTCGTCATGACCCGCATCTGGAAATGGCGGCTCTGGGTTGCGATCAGCCTGACGGCCCTGTTTGCCTTCATCGACATCGGCTTCTTCGCCTCCAACATCGTCAAGGTGTTCGAGGGCGGCTGGGCTTCGCTGGCGGTTGCCTTCACCATCGTGCTGGGCATGTGGACATGGGTGCGCGGCAGCCGCTATCTGTTCGACAAGACCCGCCGCAACGAGATCCCGCTCGATTTCCTCGCCGGCAATCTGTTGAAGAAGAAGCCGCAACTGGTCTCCGGCACCGCGGTCTTCCTGACCAGCGATCCATTGAGCGCGCCGACCGCGCTGATGCACAGCCTGAAGCACTACAAAGTGCTGCATGAGCAGAATGTCATTCTTTCGGTGGTGACCGCGCCGCAGCCGGTGGTGCCGGACAGCGACCGTGTCAAGATGGAGACGGTCAACGAGCTGTTCATGCGGGTGACGCTGACCTTCGGCTATATGGAGCAGCCCAACATCCCGCGCGCCCTGGCGATCTGCCGCAAGCAAGGCTGGAAGTTCGACATCATGACGACGTCGTTCTTCCTGTCGCGGCGCTCGCTCAAGGCCTCGCCCAATTCCGGCATGCCGGTGTGGCAGGACCGGCTGTTCATCGGCCTGGCACGCACGGCGGCCGATGCGACCGAATATTTCCAGATCCCGACCGGACGTGTGGTAGAAATCGGCACGCAGGTGGCGATCTGACGAGCTCAGTCGCCTCGGCCTGATGGATGGGGGAGGTTGGGGATGAGCGGCGAATTGGTGCTTGTCACCGGCGGGTCTGGCTTCCTCGGCGCCCACTGTATCCTCGCACTCTTGAAGGCGGGCTACCGCGTGCGCACGACCGTGCGCTCCGCCAAGCCGCAGGCCGACGTCCTGGCCATGCTCAAGGCCGGCGACACCGAACCGGGCGACCGGCTTTCCTTTGCCATCGCCGACCTCATGATCGATGCGGGCTGGCCGCAAGCGGTCGCCGGCTGCGACTATGTTCTTCATGTCGCCTCGCCATTCCCGCCCGGCGTGCCGAAGCACGAGGATGACCTGATCGTTCCGGCTCGCGAAGGCGCGCTGCGCGTGTTGCGGGCGGCGCGCGACGCTGGTGTGAAACGCGTCGTGCTGACCTCCTCCTTCGCGGCCATCGGCTATGGCAAGATGCCACCCGACGGCCGGCCGTTCACGGAGGAAAGCTGGACCGATCCGACCGGCAAGGTCAGCGCCTATGTGAAGTCGAAGACGCTTGCCGAGCGCGCCGCCTGGGATTTTATCGCCGCCGAGGGTGGCGGACTGGAGCTGGCGGTCGTCAATCCGGTCGGCATCTTCGGCCCGGTGCTCGGGGCTGACCATTCGACCTCCACGGAATTTGTCCAGCGCATGATGAACGGTGCGATGCCCGGGTTGCCGCGCCTGTCCTTCGGCATCGTCGACGCACGTGACGTGGCGGACCTGCATGTGCGCGCCATGACCAATCCCGCCGCGCGCGGCGAGCGCTTCCTGGCGGTATCGGGCGATTTCATGACCGTCCGGGAAATCGCGCAGACCTTGAAAACGCGGCTCGGCGGCGCAGCGTCGCGCGTTTCCACGCGGCGGCTTCCCGATTGGCTGGTGCGGATCGTCGGCCTGTTCAACCCGGAAGCCGCGCAACTGGTGACGGAATTGGGCAAGGTCAAGAATGCCACCGGCGCCAAGGCGGTGCGCATGCTCGGCTGGGCGCCACGATCGCGCGAAGAAGCACTGGCCGCCACCGGAGAAAGCCTGATCCGGCTCGGCCTGCTTAAGAGTTCGAAGTAACGCGGCGGGAGAAAGACCTGCCGCCGCGCTGCTTTCAGCCAGCCAACGCGGCTTTGTTGGCCTCGAGGAATTGCTTCAAGGTCTTCGGCGTCCTACCGGAAAGCGCCTCGATCGCGTCGGTCACCATGGCGATGCGGCCGGAGCGCGTGTTGACGTCGAAGGACACGACGACGTCAGCGAAATCCTCGGGAACGCCGGCCGCCTTCACACCTTCGGCCAGCGCCTCATCCGGAACCTGAATGACTTCCAGCGGCTTGCCGGTGACCTCGCTTACCAGAGCCGCGATCTCGGCCGTGGTATAGGCATGCGGACCGGTCAAGGTGTAGGTCTTGCTGTCGGTCGTGCTGGAAACAAGGCCTGCGGCGATCGCCGCCGCCATGTCGTCGCGTGCGCCGTGGGCGATGCGGCCTTCGCCGGCGGATGTATACCAGCGTCCCGAGGCGATCGCGTGCGGCAATGCCAGGAACAGGTTCTCCTGGTACCAGCCGTTGCGGAAGATCGTGTAGGGGATGCCGCTCGCCTTGATCGCCTGCTCGGTGCTGTAGTGGTCATCGGCAAACAGGACCGGCGATACCGGCTCCGGATTGGGCATCGAGGTGTAGAACAAATGCGAAATGCCGGCGTTTTTGGCCGCGGCGACGGCATTTTCGTGCTGCTTCAGGCGCCTGCCGCTTTTGAGATCGAGATCGCCGGTCGAAATGATCAGCACCTTGTCGGCGCCCTTGAACGCGGTTTCCAGCGAGGCCGCGTCGTTGAAGTCGGCGGCCCTGACGACGACCCCGCGCGCCGCCAGATCGGCAACGCTTTCTGGATTGCGTGTGGTGGCGATAATGTTTGCCGGCAGAACTTTGTGCGTGTCCAAGAGAAAGTTGATGACGCCGCGGCCAAGCTGGCCGGAGGCGCCTGTAACGAGGAGGGTTTCGGTCATGGGAGATCCTGACATTGTGCCGCAACGGCGGTCGAGTGGTAGTCTCAGAAAGAGACCAGCACTAAAATAGGAATTGACCCGGTGCCGTAAAGAAGGCAGTTTTTTGGGAGGTAGGCACGCGCAGGGAACCAGCCATGGACGGCAAGGTCATCAATCTGAAATCGAAGATGGAAATCTACAAAGCGATCAGCGGCGGCGGCAATATTGCCAATTGACCGGTTCGCGATGTCATCCAGGGCGTCAGCGGCAAATGGAGATCGCTGCTGATGATGGCGCTGGCTGAACAACCCTACCGCTTCGGCGAGTTGAGGCGCCTTGTGCCCGACATTTCGCAGCGCATGCTGACCCAGACGCTGTACGATCTCCAGCGCGATGGCTATGTGCATCGCGAGGTGTTTCCGACCAAGCCACCGAGCGTCGAATATAGCCTGACCGATCTCGGGCGCTCGATGTTCGGCGCCTTTCATCAATTGATCCTGTGGGCCGAACGCAACCATGATGCGGTGCGCGAGGCCCGTGCCGGTTTTGATGCCGCCCAAGGCTGAACAGCCGAAGAGCCGCCGCGACTTGATTTCATCCGGCCGCTGAAGGATTGTCCCGGCCAGATCGGCTTGGGGGCACTGGCATTTCCTACGATATCGCAATTGCAGGCGCCGGCCCGGCGGGGCTCGCCATGGCGCTCTATCTCAAGCGCACCGGGCACAGGGTCACCGTCTTCGAGCGCTTCGAGGAACCGAAACCGGTCGGCTCCGGGCTGATCCTGCAGCCGACCGGGTTGACCGTGTTGGCCGATCTCGGCCTGCTCGACGACATACTGGCGCTCGGCGCCCGCATCGACCGGCTGCATGGCGCCGACGCCTCGACTGGCCGCACCGTGCTCGATGTCCGCTACGATGCGCAGTGCGGCAGCCGTTTCGGCCTGGCGGTGCACCGGGCTGCCCTGTTCGGCGTGCTTTTCCGCGCCGCCCGGCGCGAGGCCATCGCTATCGAGACCGACGTCGAGATCGAGGCCGTGGAGGCCGGCGAACGGGCGACGCTGGTCTGTGGCAACGGACGAAGGGCAGGGCCGTTCGACCTGATCGTCGACGCCAGCGGCTCGCGCTCGAAACTGCGGCAATGCGCTGATAATGGAGGCGCGCCGCGGCCGCTCACCTATGGCGCGTTCTGGGCATCGCTCGGCTGGCGCGGCGAGGGCTTTGACGAGCACGCGCTTTCGCAGCGCTACGACAGAGCGAGCGTGATGATCGGCGTGCTGCCGATCGGCCGTCCGGAACCGGGTGGCGAAAAGATGGCGGCCTTCTTCTGGAGCCTGAAGCCTGATGATGCCGATGCGGTGCGCGCTCAGGGCCTGGACGCCTGGAAGGAGAGGGTGGTCCGGCTGTGGCCGCAAAGCCAGGCGTACATCAGCCAGATCGACAGTTTCGACCAGCTGTCGCTGGCCCGCTACAGCCATCACACGATGAAGCTTCCGGTTGGCCGGCGGCTGGCGATCATCGGCGATGCCGCGCATTCGACCAGCCCGCAGCTCGGACAAGGGGCCAACATGGCGTTGCTCGATGCGGCGGCGCTCAGCCATGCGCTGGCACAGACCGACAATGTCGAGGCGGCCCTCGAAGCCTATGCCAGGGCGCGGCGCTGGCATGTGCGTGTCTTCCAAGCGCTGTCGCTGGCGTTCACGCCGTTCTACCAGTCGGATTCCGTGGCGCTGCCGTTCATCCGTGACCGGCTGGTGGCGACCATCGCGAAAATCCCGCCGGCGCCGCAGTTCCTGGCGTCGATGGTGACCGGCACGGCGATCGATCCGTTCAAGCGGATCGGGCTGACCGAAGCGCGATGGGCGGATCGTTTCGATGGCTCGACAGAAATGAGCCCTTCGCCCGCAGGAAGGCATCCAGACGCTGCGGATAATCCGGTGCAACGGCGTCCCTGATGGAGGGGCGTTCGCTCAATGCCTTTCGCCAGGCCTGGACGCGTGGCTTGCCGTCCAGGATGCCGAAATCGCCGATCCGGTCGAAGGCGTCGAGATATCGGAAAACGGGGCCATGGACCGCATCGACGAGCGAGAAACAGTCGCCCGCAAACCATGGCCCATCCTGCCGGGCTTCGTCCGCCAGTTCGTCTTCAAGACGGCCAAACATGGCCGACAGCGTGCTGGTCTCGGCAAGGAAGCCGGCCTCGGTGGGGGCCGAATAGAAGCGGCCGATGGCGTTGAGGATGGCGGAGCCGAATTCGATCCAGGCACGATGCCGGGCGCGGGCATAGGGGTCAGCGGGGTGGAGGGGATTGGCCTGTGTCTCTTCGAGGAATTCGAGAATGACAGCCGACTCGAAGATTACCGTCTCCTCGCCATTCCGCGGCAAGCGCAGCAACGGAACCTTGCCGAGCGGCGAGATCGCCTTGAACCAGTGCGGCTTGTCGGCGAGGTCGATGTCGATCCGCTCGAACGGCGCGCCTTTTTCGGTCAGCGAGATCGCCGCGCGCTGGACGTAAGGACAGAGAAGGTGGCTGACGAGAATGAGTTTGTCGTGCTTCATGGATCTGTCTTTCAGAATTGATGCAGTTGCATCTATGTAGATGCGTGTGCATCGATCGTCAAGCTTGATGCACCTGCATCTATCGCCTAGTGTGGGCCATGACCGAGAACACCACGCCTTCGCCGGAAGCCATCAAGGCATGGGCTCGCCTGATGCGCGTTTCGCGCCAGCTGGTGGAGAGTGCCGAAGACGCGCTGAAGCAAGGCGGGCTGCCATCGCTCGACTGGTACGATGTGCTGCATGAACTCGCCGAGGCGGGCGAGGGTGGCTTGCGGCCGTTTCAGCTGATCGAGCGCACCCTTTTTGCGCAATACAACATCTCGCGGCTGCTGGCGCGGCTCGAAGCGGATCGGCTGGTCGAGAAACTGCCGGTGGCCGATGACGGCCGCGGCCAGACGATCCGCATCACGGCCAAGGGGCTGGAGATGCGCCGGCGGATGTGGGCCGTCTATGGCCGGTCGATCGCGGAACTGGTTGGCGCCAAACTCCGCGCGGATGAGCTGAACGCGCTGTCGGCACTGCTTGGCCGGCTGCGTCATCCGCCTGCCGGAGACTAACATATGCGATGCGTGGCATCGCAGGGACTTGCAGTTTTTTCTTTGTCCCCCTTGCGCCGAGGACCGGATTGCGCAATATGCCGAACCGTAACGTACGGTACGGCTGCCGGATTGGCGACCAGCCTTGCCGTTTGGGAATGATCGTGTTGCTAGCAAACGCCGACATCGAAACCAGCGAGACGCTGACGGAGCGGCAGAAGGCCGTTCTGGATGCGGCATTGCGGCTGTTGGTCGAGGAGGGCGATCAACTGACCATGACCGCCGTGGCCAGACGGGCAAGCTGTTCCAAGGAGACGCTCTACAAATGGTTTGGCGACCGCGACGGGTTGTTGACGGCGACCGTGCAGTGGCAGGCCTCCAAGGTGCGGGTAGCGCCGGTCGATGGCAGGGGGCTCGATCTTACCTCGCTGGCGGCAAGCCTCGAGCGTTTCGCTTCCGACTGGCTGAAAGTGATTTCGAGCGATACCTCGATAGCGCTCAATCGCGTCGCCGTCGGCCATGCCGGGTCAGGCAAGGACAACCTTGGTGCAGTGGTGCTGGACAATGGCCGCTTCGCGCTGGCCAAGCGGCTGAAGCCGGTGCTGGAGGCAGGCCGCCAGGCAGGGCTTCTGGATTTCGCGGATGCCGAGACGGCGTTTCGTACCTTTTTCGGGCTGGTCGCCCGCGACGTGCAGATCCGTCTCTTGCTCGGCGACCGGCTAGAATTGACTGAGGCGACGATCGGCGGCGATGCCGCGCGGGCGACGCAGCAGTTTCTCGCTCTTTTCGGAGCAAAAACCGGCCGCAAGGCCTTTGATTCATAAAACGGGAAGGAAGTAAAAATGCGCGTCTATTACGATCGTGATGCCGATCTCAACCTGATCAAGGGCAAGAAGGTCGCCATCATCGGCTATGGCAGCCAGGGCAGGGCGCATGCGCTCAACCTCAAGGATTCCGGCGCCAAGGAGATTGCCATCGGCCTCAAGGCCGGCTCGGCGACCGCCAAGAAGGTCGAGGCCGACGGGCTCAGGGTGATGAGCGTGGCGGACGCCGCCAAATGGGCCGACCTGATGATGATGGCGACGCCCGACGAATTGCAGGCCGACATCTACAAGAACGAGATCGCGCCGAACATCCGCGATGGTGCCGCGATCGCCTTCGCGCACGGCCTCAACGTGCATTTCGGCCTGATCGAGCCGAAGTCGACGGTCGACGTCGTCATGATCGCGCCGAAGGGCCCCGGCCATACCGTGCGCGGCGAATACCAGAAGGGCGGCGGCGTGCCGTGCCTGGTCGCCGTCAACCAGGACGCTTCGGGCAACGCGCTCGATCTCGCGCTCTCCTACGCCTGCGGCGTCGGCGGCGGCCGTTCGGGCATCATCGAGACCAATTTCCGCGAGGAATGCGAGACCGATCTGTTCGGCGAGCAGGTGGTGCTGTGCGGCGGCCTGGTCGAACTGATCCGTGCCGGTTTCGAAACGCTGGTGGAAGCCGGCTACGCGCCCGAAATGGCCTATTTCGAGTGCCTGCACGAGGTCAAGCTGATCGTCGACCTGATCTATGAAGGCGGCATCGCCAACATGAACTACTCGATCTCGAACACGGCCGAATGGGGCGAGTACGTCTCGGGCCCGCGCATCATCACCGCCGAGACCAAGGCCGAGATGAAGCGCGTGCTGAAGGACATCCAGACCGGCAAGTTCACCTCGGAATGGATGCAGGAATACCGCGCCGGCATGTCACGCTTCAAGGGCATCCGCCGCAACAACGACAGCCACCAGATCGAAGAAGTCGGCGCCAAGCTGCGCGCCATGATGCCGTGGATTTCGAAGAACAAACTGGTCGACAAGGCCAAGAACTGAGCGAAATCCACGTTCTTGCCTTTGCGTGTCCTCGGGCTTTGCCCTGCGGGCACGTGGGAGATCTCGAAGAACAAACTGGTCGACAAGGCCAGGAACTGAGGCATCCACGGTCGACGAGCAATGAACCAAAACGGCGCCACCTGGCGCCGTTTTCATTTCCGGATCGTTCCGGCCTCACCTCAGCTATAAGGCGAATAGCACTGCTGGCGCGGGCCGTTATAGGGCTGGAACGTGTTGTCCCAGGCGCGGTACGACCGGTACCTGTTGTAGCACCATTGCACGTGAGCGTTCGAAAGCCGTCCCGCGCGGTAATAGCGGCGCGGCGCCGGCCTATAATAATCGTAGTTGTTGTAGTTGTTGTACATGCTGCCAAGGCCGAGCCCCAAGCCGAGGCCCAGGACCGCAGCGGCGCCGTCGTCATAATAGCCGCCGTGATAGTGGCGGCGGCCGTGACGCCAGCGCCAATTGTCGCCGCCGTTCCAATTGCCCCCGTTCCAGTGCCGGTTTCCATTCCAGTGGCCCGACCGGCGCCATCTCCAGTCGTTGTTGAACGAGCGGTTGTTGCCGCCCGCCCAGCTGTCGCGTACCGGAGTGACCGCAGGTGCTGCCGTGCTGGCGGGAACCGACAGGTTCGGCTGAAGGATCGGACCGGCGGCGGACGGCGCCGTGATGCCGGAGACAATTCCGAGCGCTATCAGCCCGGATTTCATGGCGGAAGAAAAGAGCGAATTCATTGCACTCTCCAAGAGACACAGGCCCCACGCCTACCCTGGAATGGGCCTACTGTGGATGTTTGCATCTGAACGGCGGATGAACGGAAAGGTTCCGTCAACCATGGCGCGAACACCGCAGGACCAATCGATCTCCGCTTGTGGTCCCTGCGATCTTGTTTTCTGGCGCACTTGCGGGCAAAGGTCGGAGCATGTCGCTGCGCCTTGCCACCTTCAATGTCGAGAACCTGATGAACAGGTTCGATTTTTCCGGTTATCGCAATCAACTCAACGAGGACCGGACGCTGGCGCTGTTCGATATCCAGAGCGAGGCCGAATACAAGATGCTGGAGCAGGCCCGGGCGATCGCCCAGTCCGACGACATGCGCCAGCTCACGGCGCTGGCGATCGCCGCCACCCGCGCCGATATCATCTGCATGCAGGAGGTCGACAACATCGAGGCGCTGAAGGCCTTCGAATACGGCTATCTGTTCAAGATGGTGGGGCAGGGCTACCGCCAGAAATACACCACGTCGGGCAATGATTCGCGCGGCATTGATGTCGCCATCATGATGCGCAACGAGACCGCGCAGGGCCAGCCGATCGAATTCGTGCGCATGACCAGCCACGCCCATGTCACCTACGAGCAGTTCGGGCTGTATACGCCGGAACTGGCGGCCCTCGGCAACCAGGCCAATGAACGCGTCTTCCGGCGTGACTGCCTGGAAATCGATATCACCGTGGGCGGCGTGCCGCTGACGCTCTATCTCGTGCACTTCAAGTCGATGGGCTCGCCGCGCAACGGCCTCGACGGGCGCGAGGCGACGATGCCGGTGCGGATCGCCGAGGCGCAAGCGGTGCGCCGGATCATAGAGCAGCGTTTCGGCGCGGATCATGCGGCCGACAAGCGGTGGGCGATCTGCGGCGACATGAACGATTACCGCCAGCGCGTGAAGATCGCCGGCGATGAATTCGACGGCTACCGTTTCGAGGTGGTCGACGAGGCCCAGTCCTGCATCGACGTGCTGACGGCGGGCGGCTTCAGTGAAAACGTCGTCGAACGGCGGCCGGAAATGAACCGCTGGACCTTCTACCACACACGCGGCCCCGAGGAGCGGCATCTCTGCCAGCTCGACTATATCCTGCTTTCGAAAGGGCTGGCGGCGAAGAATGCCACCGCCGTTCCCGACATCATCCGCAACGGCCAGCCCTGGCGCACGATCTTTCCCGCGGGCCAGGAAGTCGAGCGTTTCCCGCGCGCCGGCTGGGACCGGCCGAAGGCGTCCGACCATTGCCCTGTGGCGATCACGCTGGATATTGTGCGGTGAGCAGGATCGGGCCTGAACGGATGTGTTTCGATCTGCCGCGCAATGTCATCCTGCCGGTCGATGCCGTCGAGGTCCGGCTCGATCCCGGCCCGCACCCTTTCGCGCTGGAAAACGCCGACGCTATTGCCGAGAACTGGCAGCGTGAGATCGCGGCCAATCCGGCGCTGTTCGACGGCACGGTCGTGCTTTTGTCGCAACTTGCCTGGCGCGACAACCGGCTCGTCGGCCGCTGTCATGCGATCAACTACTCCACCTTCATGCTTTGGCGTAAGCAGCGCGAGAATTCCGGCGCCGAGCATGCCTACGCCCATGCCATGCTGGTGGCCGGCGACAATGCGCTGGTGGCAATCCGCATGGGTCCACGCACGGTCAGCGCAGGCCGCGTCTATTTTGCCGCCGGATCGTTCGAGCCGATCGACTTTCGCGAAGGTCTGGTCGACGTCGATTTCAACATGATGCGCGAGGTGCGCGAGGAAACCGGTCTCGACCTGTCGGCTGCCAGGCGCGGCGTGCGTTATCATGCCCTTTCGACGGCAAGCGGCACGGTGATCTTCCGCCGCTATCACGTGACGGCACCGGCCGATGAGATCGCGCGGCGAATCTCAGCCTTCGTCGCCAGCGAGACCGATCCGGAGATCGAGGCGCCGGTCATCATCCGACATGCCGCCGACCTGCCGGAGGGGCTGTCGCCGCACATGAAGCCGCTGATCGAGTGGCATTTTTCCGGCGAAGGTTAAGGGCGCGTCTTGCCCTGCGCCGCCTTGCGATCGTTTTTGGCTGCGACGAAGAACAAGATAAAGCCGATACCCAGCAAGCCGCCCATCGCCATGCCCATGGTCTGGCCGACGACTGCCTGGAAATCCGAGGTGACGCGATCGGGATTGGCCATGCCGTAGCGGGCGAGATACCACCAGATGCCGGCCAGGGCGGCTTCGATGATGACCATCACCAGGATCAGTCGTGACTTCTTGCTCATGCGTCATTCCTCAACCAGGGATGTCCTGGCCTAACATTGCGCGCCGCCTGGCGGGAGAGGGGGAAACGTCGAAGGTTGTGCAAAACCAGATCGAAGCGCCGGACACGTTTTCCGATTGGGATTGCCTATTCGTGCCGGAGCGCGTCGATCGGGTCGAGCCTGGCGCCGCGCAGGGCCGGGAAGAAGCCGAACACCATGCCGATCAGCGCCGAAAAGCCGACGGCGAGCAGGATGACCGCCGGGCTTGGCGCGAAGGGGATGGTCAGCGTCGCCGAGGCGAGGCCGGCCAGCGCCAGGCCGATCAGGATGCCGATGATGCCGCCGAGCAGCGACAGCACCGTCGCCTCGACCAGGAACTGGATGAGGATGTGCTTCTCATGCGCGCCGATGGCGAGCCTGATGCCGATCTCGCGGGTGCGTTCGGTGACCGAGACCAGCATGATGTTCATGATGCCGATGCCGCCGACCAAAAGGCTGACGCCGGCCACCGCGCCCAGCATGCCGGTCATGGTGGTGGTGGCGCTGGCCATGGCGTCGGCGATCTGGGTCATGTCGCGGATGCCGAAATCGCTCTCGCGGTCGGGGGTGATGCGGCGTGCGTCGCGCAAGATGTCCTCGACGCGCGGCTGCAGTTCCGTGGTCGGCGTGCGGTCGTCCGCGGCGATGTAGATGTTGTCGATGTCTCGGTTGCCGGCGATGCGGCGCTGATAGGCATGCAGCGGCATCAGCACGACATTGTCCTGGTCCTGGCCGAAGCCGGTATAGCCCTTGGGTTCGAGCAGGCCGATGATCTTGCAGGAGGTGCGGTTGACGCGGATGATCTCGCCCTCGGGATCGCCGGCGCCGAAGAATTGCTGGCGCACCGTCTCGCCGATCAGACAGACGCCGGTGCCGGAACGGGTTTCGGAATCGCTGAACGGCCGGCCTGACACCAGCTTCCAGTCGCGTGCGTCGAGATAGGCGCTGTCGGTCCCGGTGACGCCGGAGGTCAGGCTCTCGGTGCCGAAGATGACGCGCACCTGTTTCTGCGAGGCCGGCGAGATGGCGCGAGCGCCGCTGAGATGCGCCACAAGCGCCGCCACGTCCTTCTCGGCCAGCGGCCGCACCGCCTGGTCGAGCCCGCCGGGGGCGCCGGGACCGGCGGGCCGCCCGGCGCGAACGACCAGCAAATTGCTGCCGAGCTTGGAGATGTCAGCCTTGACCTTCTGCGTGGTGCCTGAGCCGATGGTCAGCATGGCAATGACGGCGGCGACGCCGATAACGATGCCGAGCAGCGTCAGGAACGAGCGCAGCACATTGCGGCGGATCGAGCGCAGCGAGAGGCGGACGGTTTCCCAGATCAATTACGCCGTCTCCAGATTCATGGTGTCTGAGGCGACATGCCCATCGAGGAAGCGGATGGTGCGCTCGGCATATTCTGCGACATCGGCCTCGTGGGTGACCATGGCGATGGTCAGGCCAAGATCCTTGTTCAGCCGCGTCAGCAACTCCATGATTTCGTGCGTGCGGGCGGTGTCGAGGTTGCCGGTCGGCTCGTCGGCGACAAGCAGCGTCGGCCTGGTGACGATGGCGCGCGCGATCGCCACGCGCTGCTGCTGGCCGCCCGACAGTTCGGCCGGCGTGTGATGCTCGCGGCCGACGAGGCCGACCTCGGCCAGCGCCTGCATGGCGAGGTCGCGGCGCTCACGGGCGGCCACGCCGCGATAGATCAGCGGCAGTTCGACGTTTTCGGCCGCGGTGGTTCGCGCCAGCAGATTGTAGCCCTGGAAAACGAAGCCGACATAGAGGTTGCGCAGCATGGCGCGGCGGTTGCGGTCGAGCCGGCCGGCGTCGATGCCCATGAACGAATAGGTTCCGGCGGTCGGCGTGTCGAGGCAGCCGATGATGTTCATCGCCGTCGACTTGCCCGAACCGGACGGTCCCATGATGGCGACGAATTCACTGCTGCGGATCGCGAGATCGACACCGGCCAACGCATGCACCTTGGCCTCACCCTGGCCATAGCTCTTCCAGACCTTGTCGAAGGTGATGAGGGCAGCACCGGCGGCCACGGCCTCAGCTCCGCTGCTGCGAGGCGGTGATGACCTGCGCGCCTTCCTCCAGGCCGGAGGTGATCTCGGTCAGTTCGCCATCGGTCGAGCCGATCTTCACGTTGACGGGATGCGGCCGGCCGTTCTCCAGCACGTAGAGCGTGCGCGAGCCATCGGTGGGGGCCGTCGCTGCCTGGCGCTGGCGATTGCCGCCTGGGCGGCCCATGCGGCCGGTGAACAGGTCGCTGAAACTCCAGGGTCGCGCGGCCTGCTGCGCCGGGCGATAGCGGAAGGCGCCGGCGGGCACGGTGAGCACATCCTTGGCCTGGCGGGTGACGACCGAAACCGTGGCGGTCATGCCGGGACGCAGCAGCAGTTCGGAATTGTCGACCTCGAGCCGCGCATTGTAGGTGACGACGCCGTCGGTGGTGACCGAGGCATAGGAGATGTCGCGGATTTCGGCGTCGAACGGCCGGTCCGGGAAGGCGTCGACCGTGAAGCGTGCATGCTGGCCCGGCTTGACGGCGCCGATGTCGGCTTCGTCGACCGCCGCCACCAGCTCCATGTTCCTCAAATCGGCGGCGATGATGAACAGCACCGGCGCCTGCAGCGAGGAGGCGACGGTCTGGCCGGGATCGACCGAACGCGTCAGCACGATGCCGTCGATCGGCGCGTAGATGGTGCTGTTGGCAAGGTCGGTCTGCTGCGATTTCAGATCGGCATTGGCGATGGCGAGATTGGCCTCGGCGCTGTCGAGCGCCGCCTTGGAGCGGTCGCGCGTCGCGGTCGCCGCCTCGAGCGACTGGTCTGTCGCCATGCCGCGCTTGGTCAAGGCCGCCGCACGCACCAGCGCGCTTTCATTCTCGGCAAGCGTTACCCTGGCGTCCTCGACATTGGCCGCCGCCGCCTTGGCGGACGCTTCAGCCCGTTCGATCTGGACCTGCAGCTTGGCGGTATCGAGGGCCGCAAGCACGTCGCCCTTCTTCACTTGCTGGTTCTCGTTGACCGAAACCGAGCGTATGATGCCGGAGAGCTGGCTGGAAATGTCGACCTGGGTAAGCGGCTGCAGCGTGCCGGTGGCGGACACCTGGACAGTGAGGTCGGCCTTGGCGGCCGGTACGGTGGTGTAGTCGATCTTGGCCGGCGTGCCGGCATACCATTGGTAGAGGCCAAGACCGGCGGCAAGCACGATCAGGGTCAGCAGCGCATAGAGCCAGCCACGCCGGCGCGTCTTGCGCAGACCTTGTCGGTCGAGCCCGAGCGCCGTCTCGATGGCGGAATCCGATTCCGTCTTTGGCAGATTGACAATCTGGTCCACGCCGGACCCCTATGAAGCGCAATGTCCCTGTCTGCGTACAGATCAGGCTTGATGGTTCAAATATCAAATTAAATTTCGCCCATGTTTGGATTGAGGCAGGAATGCAAACCCGGAATTACTTGCTTTACGATGTGTTCACGACCGAGCGACTGGCCGGCAATCCGCTGGCCGTGGTGTTGGATTGCAAAGGTCTGGACACGGCGGCGATGCAGGCCATCGCGCGCGAGTTCAACCTGTCCGAATCGGTCTTTGTGCTGCCGCCGGACAATCCCAAGCATAAAAACCGCATCCGTATCTTCACGCCGGACTATGAAATGCCGTTCGCCGGCCACCCGACGGTGGGGTCGGCAATCGCGCTGGCCGAACTTGCCGGCGAGGGCGGGGCCGGCATCTTCGTGCTGGAGGAAAACATCGGCCCGGTGCGCTGCGCCGTCAGCAGGCACGATGGCCAGACCTTCGCCGAGTTCGACCTGGCGAAACTGCCGGAGCCGCTGAAGCTCGAAGCCGATCCGGAGGCGATCGGTGCCGCCCTTGGCCTGACGCCGCATGAGATCGGCTTCGAGAATCACCGCGTTGGGTTCTGGTCGGCGGGCGTACCCTATGTGACCATCCCGGTCGCCAATCTCGAAGCGGCGGGCCGCATCCGGCTGGACAACCAGGCGTGGTCGGAGCTGGCGCCGCGCAAGAGCGACTGGGCCTTCGCCAGCCCCTATGTCTACTGCCGCGAGACGGTGAACCATGAAAGCGCGTTCCATGTGCGCATGATCGTGCCCGGCACGCCTTCCTACGAAGATCCGGCGACCGGCTCGGCGGCGGCCGCCTTCGCCGGCGCCATCATGCATTTCGATGGCCCGACGGACGGGGTTTCGCAGCTGTGGATAGAGCAGGGGCTGGAGATGGGCCGGCCGTCGCGCATCCGCCTCGAACTCACCGTGCAAGGCGGAAAACTGGCCTCCGCGCGCATCGGCGGTAACGCCGTCAAGGTGGCGGAAGGCAAGCTTTTCGTCTGATTGCGATGGGCTGAAAGCGATTTGTCGGGAAATGACTCCGGCAGGGCTGGACATGACGGATGGTGGCGGCTATATGCCCGCCAACGCCGGTTTTTGCCGGCCGAGTGGGTGCGTAGCTCAGTTGGTAGAGCAGCTGACTCTTAATCAGCGGGTCCACAGTTCAATCCTGTGCGCACCCACCAAATTCCTAGAAGACTTGGTGGAAAGACCCTGAAGGCGGGAAACCGATGCGGCTCATCCAAGGTGAGCCATCGGCGTTCAAAGGCGATTATTGCCGCGCCCAAAAACGCGGCCCAGAAACCTGCCGAATCGAAAAGCGATGCCATCGTTCACGCTTTGATGTCCGTCGACGTCACTGCCGGCCTTTCCTCCCGAAAAATCGCTGATGAGCCACCAGAAGAAAATCAGGAAAAGAACAAGAATCCCGGTGTCGATTGGGCCGTAGGTGGAGTATCCGCTGCGCCAAAGCACACCAGCACACATTGCAGCGATGGTTGCAGCAGCAGCGACTGGATGTAGCTTTTTCATCCTAAAACTCTATTGGAGAATCGCCGGGAACGAAAGCTGCCGTCCTGTGGGGGCAGCCCTGTCGGCCGCACCCACCGGAAATCCCCTGATTACTTCTCCGACACACCAGCCTCGGCAAAGCTCGCCATCCGCGCGTGGCACTCCAGCGCCGAGCGGACGATGTTGACGGCGAGGCAAGCGCCGGAACCTTCGCCGAGCCGCATGCCGAGGTCGAGCAGCGGCGGCAGGCCGAGCGCTTCGAGCAGGCCGCGATGGCCGGATTCGGCCGAGACATGGGCGGCGATCGTGTGTGCCAGACCGGTCGGATGCAGCTTTGCCAGCGGGGCCGCCGCGGCGGTGCAGACGAAGCCGTCGAGCAGCACGGGTATGCCGAGATGGCGGGCTGCCAGAGTGGCGCCGAAGATGGCGGCGAGTTCGCGCCCGCCGAGCGTTGCGGCAACGCCCAGCGGATCGGCAAGAGCGGCGGCGTGACGCTTCAGGCCGGCCTCGATGGCGACCACCTTGCGCTTCAGGCCGGCATCGTCGACGCCGGTGCCGCGTCCGGTCCATTTTTCCGCACCGCCGCCGAACAGAGCAGCTGAAATGGCGGCGGCCGGCGTGGTGTTGCCGATCCCCATCTCGCCGAAGCAGATCAGGTCCAAATCCTTCGTCACCGCGTCATGGCCGGCCGACACGGCGGCGAGAAACGCCTTTTCGTCCAGTGCCGGCACTTGCGTGAAATCGCCGGTCGGATGGTCGAGGTCGAGCGGGATGACATCGAGTTCGGCGCCGGCAATGCGGGCAAGCTGGTTGATGGCGGCACCGCCGCCGGCGAAATTCGCCACCATCTGCACGGTGACTTCCGAAGGGTAGGCCGACACACCCTGCGCGGTGACGCCATGATTGCCGGCGAAGACGAAAACCTTCACCCGGTCGAGCCTGGGCATGTCGCGCCCCTGCCAGCGCGCCAGCCATGCCGCGATGGTTTCCAACCGGCCGAGGCTGCCCTGGGGCTTGGTCAGCGTGTCCTGGCGGCGGGCGACCGCATCGGCGGCCGCATCGCTGCCGGCGGGCAGGTCGCGGCAGGCCGCGCGCAGTTCATCGAGGGATTTGAAGGACATGGGGGAAAAATCTCCAAAAGGGAATCAAGCCAAGGGAAATCAAGAGAGAGCGACGGAAGCGACGAGCAGCACCGCGATTTCGCTCACCTGCTGCAAGGCGCCGATCGTGTCGCCGGTCTGGCCATCGATCTGGTTGAGGCAAAGGGCGTGGAAGGCGGCAAACAGCAGGGCAAGCAGGATGAGCGCGGCGATGGCGCCGCCGATCCCGAGCAGGAAGAGCGGGATGGCGCCGAGCACGGCGCCGGCGATTGCCGTTTCCCGCGAGACGGTGCCGGCGCCGACTGAGAGGCCGTCGTCGCGGGCCGGGGGCAAGATGTGCATGAAGGCGCCGAGCACGCCACGCGAGGCCGTGTGCGCGGCAATGAGGGCGAAGAGCGCCTGTGTCGGGTCGACGAGTTCGGAGAGTGCGCTCCAGCGGATCAGCAGTGACAGGGCCAGCGCCATGGCGCCGTAAGCGCCGATGCGGCTGTCGCGCATGATCTCGAGTTTGCGGCCGCGCGACTTGCCGCCGCCAAAACCGTCGGCGACATCGGACAGCCCGTCTTCATGCAGGCAGCCGGTGGTGACCACCGTTGCGACCAGCGCAAGCGCCGCCGCCGGGCCCATGGCAAGGCCAAACCGTTCCGCCGTGGCGAAGACGATCGCGCCGATCAGGCCGACGACGACGCCGGCGACGGGCGCCGCCCAGATCGCGGCGGCAAGGCCGCGGCCGCGAAAATCGAACACGGGCAGCGGCAGCCTGGTGAAGAAGACCAGGCAGAGCGCGATGTCGCCGGGGATTTGCCGGGGCGAGAAGGTCAAGTTGGGGAGCTTCATGGCCTAACCCCTCGCAATGGCATGGAAGAAGGTGCCACTGACATGGCCGCGCCGATAGCCCGAAGCGCCGATCGGATTGCCCAGGCCGTCGGCGAGGTCGGCCAGCGGGTCGTCATTGCCGGTGGCAGTCATCTGCGCATAGTGGAATTCGTGGCCCCGGATCAGCGCTCCTTGTGAGCCCAACGGACAATCCGCACGCAGCCGCGCCTCGCGATAGCCGAGGTTCATCTTGCGTTTGGCGAAGCTGGTGGAATGACCGAGCAGGCCAAGCATGCGATGCGTTTGGCCCGAAGCATCCTCGAGCGCCTCGCCGAGCACCATGAAGCCACCGCACTCGCCATGGATGGGCTTTCTTGCAGCGAAGCGGGTTATCCCAGTTTTGAAAGTATCCGCTGCTGCCAGGCGACCGGCATGGAGCTCCGGATAGCCGCCGGGCAGCCAACAGACATCGCAGCTGTCGTCAGGCGCTTCATCGGCAAGCGGCGAGAACGGGACGATCTCGGCGCCGGCCTTGCGCCAGTAGGCCACCACATGCGGGTAGAGGAAGGTGAAGGCGGCATCTTCCGCCAGCGCGATGCGTTGGCCGGGCGGCTGGAGCGCGTCTTCAAAGCCGCCGGTTGTCGGGGCGAGGGGCGTTGCCAGCCTCATCACGGCGTCGAGGTCGAGCGATTTCTCCGCCATGTCGGCCAGCCGGTCGAGATGCGCCATCAAGTCATCATATTCGCCGGCCTGGACGAGGCCGAGATGGCGTTCTGGCAAATTGAGTGTGGGATCGCGCAGGATGGCGCCGACGACGGGCAGGCCGATGGCCTCGATGGCGTCGCCGGACAGCCGCCGGTGGCGCTCGCTGCCCAGCCGGTTGAGCACGACGCCGGCCATGCGCACGTCGGGATCGTAGGTGGCGAACCCCTTGGCGACAGCCGCCGCCGTGGTCGACTGACCGGACACGTCGAGCACCAGCAGCACCGGCAGGCCGTAGAGCCGGGCAAGATCCGCCGCCGAGCCGGTGCGGCCCGGCGCGGCCGGAATGCCGTCGAACAGGCCCATGGCGCTTTCGAGGATGACGAAGTCCGTATCGTCTGCCTGTTGCGCGGCGAGCGCGTTGAGCAGCGATGCCGGCATCGCCCAGCTGTCGAGGTTGATGCCGGACAGGCCGGTGGCGGCAGTGTGAAAGCCGGGATCGATATAATCAGGGCCGGATTTGGCGCCGCGCACTTTGACCCCACGCCGGGTGAGCGCGCGCAGGATGCCGATGGTGACGCTGGTCTTGCCGGAGCCGGAGCGCGGCGCACCGATGATGATGGCCCGTGCCGTCATGCCCCGCCCGCCAGTGCCGCGCGCATGGCGACGATGCCGCCGACGACGATCAGCGCCGGCGAGACGAGCCCGGCGGCGGCCGCTTGCTCGGCGATGGTGGCGAGCGTAGCGACGACGGTTCGCTCCTGCGGCGTGGTGGCGGCGACGATCACCGCCGCCGGTGTCGACGGCGCCAGCCCGCCATCGAGCAGTGCCGCTGCGATCAGGGGCAGATTGGCCATGCCCATATAGACGACGACAGGCTGGCCGGTGCGGGCGATCGCCGCCCAGTCGATGTCGTCATCGGTGCCGGCCGCGTGGCCGGTCGCCAGGATCACAGCCTTGTTGATGCCGCGCATGGTGGCCGGGATGCCGGTAGCTGTCAGTGCGCTGAGGCCCGATGTCAGGCCGGGCAGGACGCGGAAGGGAATGCCTTCACGGGCGAGTGCCAGGGCTTCTTCACCGCCGCGACCGAAAATATAGGGATCGCCGCCCTTCAGCCTGATAACGCGGCGGCCTTCGCGGGCCAGCCGCACCAGCAGTGCGGTGATGTCGTCCTGCTTCATCGACGGTTTTCCGCCGCGCTTGCCGGCAAAGAACAGCTCGGCATTTTCGGCAACCGCGACGACATCAGGCGAGACCAGCGCGTCGTAGACCAGCGCATCCGCTTCGGCCAGTGCCGCCAGCACTTCCAAGGTCAGGCAGCCGGGATCTCCGGGGCCGGCGCCGGCCAGCCAGACATGGCCCGGATCAAGCGGGCGCGGCTTGAAGTTCAGACGCGACAAGGCCTGTTCGAGCGTGGCGTTGCCGCCCTTGTTTTTGCTGGTGCCGCTCACAATCCGTCCCGTCCGCGAAAACGCCGCTGGTAATGGGCGTCGTAAAGAGAACTCTCGCCAAACCCTTCCGCTGCAAGCGAGCGGCCGACGAAGATGATCGCCGTGCGCTCCATCGGATCGGCCGCAAGCTGTGCCTCGATCGTTTCCAGCGTTCCCGTCAGCACGCGCTCATCTGGCCAGGAAGCGCGGAAGACGATCGCCACCGGGCAATCATCGCCATAGTGCGGCGCCAGCTCGGCGACGACGCGGTCGATGGCGTGGATGGCCAGATGAATGGCCAGCGTGGCGCCGGTGCGGCCGAAGCCGGCCAGCGTTTCGCCCGGCGGCATTTTCGAGGCACGGCCGGAGATTCGGGTCAGCACCAGGCTTTGGGCAACTTCGGGAATGGTCAATTCGCGGCGAAGGGTGGCGGCAGCGGCAGCGAAGGAGGGCACGCCCGGCGTCAGCGTGTAGGGGATGCCGTGCCTTTCCAGCCGGCGGATCTGCTCGGCAACCGCACTCCACACCGACAGGTCGCCGGAATGCAGGCGGGCGACGTCGTGGCCGGCCCTGTGGGCATCGAGATAAGCGGCTTCGATCTCGTCGAGCGACATCGGCGCGGTGTCGATCAATTTCGTTCCCGGCGCACAGTGCTGCAGCAATTCGGGCGCGACGATCGAGCCGGCATGGAGGCAGACCGGGCAGCTTGCCAGCAGTTTGGCGCCGCGCAGCGTGATCAGGTCGGCGGCGCCAGGACCGGCGCCGATGAAATGAACGGTCATGGCGCGTCTCCGCTGATGGCGATGGCGCAGGTGACGGGGCCAAGCACCGTGCGGGGGCCGAGCAGCCTGGCGCCTTTGCCGGCCACCGCAAGGGCCGATGCTTCGGAAACCGATGGCGTGCCGGCCAGATCCTGCGACAGATCGGAATGGCTGAGCGTGTCCGTCGATACGGCCTGAAGCGCTGGGTCATCGACGATGATGACGGGAAGGTTCAGCGCGCGGCCGGCGGCGGCGATCGCGTCTTCATCTTTCTTCAGCGTGGCGGTCGCCAGCGCGGAAAGCGCCGTCAGCGCCAGCCCATGCGTTTCCAGCGCGGTTTCGATCGCCGCAAGCACGTCTTCAACGTTCACGCCTTTTCGGCTGCCGATGCCCGCGACGATCATGGCTTCACCCAGCTCCATTGGGTGACCGGCATGGCCGGACGCCAGGCCTGCATCGAGCCGACCGGCGAAGCGCGCGAAATGGCGATGCGCGTGAGATCGCCGCCCAGTTTTATGTGCTGGGCGAGAAGCAGGGTCTCCATCTCCAATGTCACCGCATTGGCGACGAGCCGGCCGCCGGGGCGCAGCGCCTTGATGGCGGCGGCCAACACGCCGGAGTCGCTGCCGCCGCCACCGATGAAGATGGCGTCGGGCGTGTCCAGTTTGGCAAGCGCCCTGGGCGCGCTGCCTTCCACCACGACGAGGCCGGGAACGCCACAGGCAGCGGCGTTATGGGCGATGCGAGCGGCGCGGATGGGGTCGGCTTCGATGGCAATCGTGCGCATCAGGGGGTGGGCGAGCATCCATTCGATGCCGATGGAGCCCGAACCGGCGCCGATGTCCCACAGCAGTTCGCCGCGCCTTGGCGCCAGCGCCGACAGGGTGATGGCGCGGATTTCGCGCTTGGTGATCTGGCCGTCATGGTCGAACAAATGATCGGCAAGGCCAACCGTGAGCGGCAGCACGCGGGCTTGTGGACTAGAATCAATTTCGATAGCCAAAACGTTGAGTGGATTGATGTTTTCGATGTCGAAGGCATCGGCGCGGGCGGAGCGCTGGGTCTCCTTCGGACCGCCCAGCGCCTCCAAAACCGTCAGCCGCGAGGCGCCAAAATCGAGTTCGGTGAGCAGGTGCGCAATTGCGGCCGGTGCGTCGCCATCGGATGTCAGCGCCAGAATGCGCGCGTTGGGTTGCAGCATGGGGCGGATCAGGTCGATCGAGTGGCCATGCAGCGAGACGGTCTCGATCTCCTGCAGCGCCCAGCCAAGGCGGGCGGCTGCCAGCGAAACGGCTGACGGAGCGGGGATGACATGCATCTCACGCGCTTTGACCTTGCGGGCGAGGGTGGCGCCGACTCCATGGAAAAAGGGATCGCCGGAGGCGAGCACGCAGACGTTTCTGCCGGCAAGCGCCAGCACATCGCGCATCTCCGGATCGAAAGGAACCGGCCAGGGACGGGGTTCGCCCTTGGCGAAGGAAGCGACCAGCGCCAGATGCCGCTTGCCGCCGAAGATGATTTCCGCCCCGGCAATCCGCTGCTTGGCCTCGTCGCCGAGACCCGCTAAACCGTCCTCGCCGATGCCGACGATGGTGAGCCACCTCGCGTTGAGCTTGGCGCCGCGCGGACCCTCAACAGGCATGATGACCCACCGCATTCTGATCCTTGGCGGCACGACGGAGGCCCGGCAACTCGCCGGGAAGCTGGTCGCGCGCGCTTCGGTCACGCTGTCGCTGGCCGGCCGCACCGAGAGCCCGGTGGCGCAAGGGGTGCCGGTGCGAAGCGGAGGATTTGGCGGCGCCGACGGGCTGGCCGCCTATCTCGGGGAGACGCGCACCGATCTGCTGATCGACGCCACGCATCCCTACGCGGCGCGAATCTCCGCCAACGCCGCGCAAGCCGCGCGTGTGGCCGGCGTGCCGATCCTTGCCTTGCGCCGTCCGGGTTGGGAACGGGTAGAAGGCGACCGCTGGACGCTGGTCGATACGGTTGATGATGCCGTGCAAGTGCTGGGAGCGGCGCCGCGCCGCGTGTTCCTGGCGCTGGGCCGGCAAGAGGTCGGTGCCTTCGACGCCGCGCCCCAGCACCATTATCTCATTCGCAGTGTCGATCCGGTCGAACCGAAGCTGGCGGTTCCCCATGCTGACTATCTGCTGGCGCGCGGGCCGTTCCGGGAGGACGACGAGCGCGCCCTGCTCGAAACGCTTCGTATCGAAATTGTCGTGTCCAAGAACAGCGGCGGTGCGGCCACCTACGGCAAGATCGCCGCGGCGCGGGCGCTGGGCGTCGACGTGGTCATGGTCCAAAGGCCTGATCTGCCGGATGTTCCCTCGGCTGAAACCGTCGAAGTGCTGGCCGCGATGATCGATCATTTTGTCGGGCCCGCTGCCGAACGCGGTGTGTAGACCAGCGCCGGCTTGTCGCCGCGCTTGATGATCCGGGTTTCCTGAGAGCCGATGATGATGCAGGTCGCCATGTCGGCCTTCTCAGCCTCGACATCGGCCAGCAAATAGACCTCGATGCGCTCGTCCGGGCGGCCGGCGGCGCGGCCGAAAATGACCGGCGTGGTGCCGGGCAGGATGGCGGTCAGGCACTCGAAGGCGCGGCCAAGCTGCCAGGGGCGCGCCTTGCTGATCGGGTTGTAGAGCGCGATGACGAAGCCCGCGCCGGCGGCTGCCAATAGGCGCAGCTCGATCAATTCCCATGGCTTCAGATTGTCGGACAGCGAGATGGCGCAGAAATCATGGCCGAGCGGTGCGCCGATGCGGGCGGCGACCGCCAGCATGGCGGTGATGCCGGGAACGACCGCAACATCGACGGCGCGCCATTCGGCCGGGCCGGCCTCGATCGCCTCGCAGACGGCGGCCGCCATGGCGAACACGCCGGGGTCTCCACCGGAGACCACCGCAACGTCATGGCCTTCCGCGGCCTTGATCAGGGCATCCTTGGAGCGGGCGAGTTCCTCGCGATTGTCGGAGGCGACGCGGGTCTGGTCGGGGCGAAGCTCCAGCCGGTCGAGATAGGGCTTGTAGCCATAGAAGAATTTCGCTTGCGCCACAGCACGGCTGGCTTCCGGCGTGACCTGGTCGGCATTGCCGGGGCCGAGGCCGATGACGGTGAGGCGGCCGCTCATGTCTGCGCTCCCAGCGCACCGGGCCTGCCGGACCAGCCGGCCACCAGCACGATGGCGAAATAGGGCGCCTTGTCGTCCTGTTTGTCGGCGAGCCTCATCGAAACGCTGCCGGCCATGGTGCCACGCTCGACATAGACGGCGCGCGTCAGCTTGCCGGTCGCCTCCAGCGCGCGCCTGATCTTGGGCAGGTTGCGGCCGACCTTCATGATCACGGCGGCATCGGTGTCGGCGAGCCGGCGACTCAGTTCGAACTCGCTCATCGTGCCCGGCAGCACGGTCAGCACGTCATCGCCCTGGACGATCGGAACACCGGTCTGCGACCAGCAGCCGGACATGGCGGTGATACCGGGAATGACTTCGGTCGGGAAGCGATGGGCAAGCCTCACATGCAGGTGCATGTAGGAGCCGTAGAACAGCGGGTCGCCTTCGGACAGCACGGCAACCATCCTGCCGGATTCGAGGTGCCTGGCCACCGCCTCGGCGGACTCTTCGTAGAAAGTCGTGATCTGCGACCGGTAGTCGTCGTGATCCTTGTCGATCTCGGTGGTCACGGGATAGAGCAGGGGCAGTTCCGTCATGTCCGGACGGAAGCGCGTTTCAACGATGGCGCGCGCGTTGCTGTTGTTGCCGCGTTTGGCGAAATAGGCCACCACGTCGGCCTCGGCCAAGGCCCGCGCGGCCTTCAGCGTCAACAGCTCGGGGTCGCCGGGACCGGTGCCGACGCCGACGAGACGGCCTTTTGCAATAGCGTTCACAGGCCGGGCCTCGCCAATGAATTGAGCGCGGCGGCGGTCATGGCGCTGCCGCCGAGCCGGCCGCGCACGATGGCGTAGGGCACGCCATAGGAATTTTCGGCCAGCGCGTCCTTGGATTCGGCCGCACCGACAAAGCCGACCGGCATGCCGATGATGGCGGCCGGCTTGGGCGCGCCGTCGCGCAGTTTCTCCAGGAGATAGAATAGTGCCGTCGGCGCGTTGCCGATGGCGACGACGGAGCCCGCCATGCGCTCGCCCCACAGGTCTATTGCCGCGGCCGAGCGGGTGTTGCCGATTTCCCTGGCGATGTCGTGCGTGCGCGGGTCGCGCAATGTGCAGATCACCTCGTTGCCGGCCGGCAGCCGGGCGCGGGTGACACCGTGCGAGACCATCTGCGCGTCGCAGAAGATCGGCACGCCGGCCGCTAAAGCGGTGCGGGCGGCGGCAACGAAATCGGGGGAGAAAACGAAATGGCTTGATGCCTCGACCTGGCCGCAAGCATGGATCATGCGGATTGCGACATCGGCCTCGGCTTCCGAGAAGCGAGAAAGGTCGGCCTCGGCGCGAATGATGGCGAAGGAGCGCTCGTAGATCGCCGTGCCGTCGTGGATGTAGTCGTAGGCGGCCATGTTCATTTCCGTTTTTTGGTTTGGGCCTGTCGGTAAGCCTCGGCGATGCCGGCCGGCCCGAGCCTTGTCAGGCAAGCGGCGGCTGTTTCGCCCGGATATCGTGCGCTGCGGATCACCGCGGCGACGCGACTGAAACCACGCGCGGCGTCATAGCCCGGCCTGTACCCGGCAGGAAGGGCCTTTGCCGTCGCGTTCACGACAAGTCCGGCTCCATTTTCGCCGCCGACGATCGTCAGCGCCGCCGGGCCGGGATGCGCGCAGCCCTTGGCGCAGCCGGAAATGTGCACCGTGAAGTCGAGGATGTCGGCGTTTTCGGCGGCGATCGTCCCGGCTATGTCGCGCGTGGCGATGCGGCCGGAAGCACAGGCCGGGGTGCCGGGGCAAGCCGCGATGCGCGTGCGGGGGTCGGTGGGGGAGGTGACGAAGCCGAGGGCGGCGGCTGTGTCTTGAAGGGGCTGGTTGGCGACCGGTGGCTGGCCGAGGAAGAGCAAAGCGCGGCCTGGGGCGAGGCGGATTTCGGTGGTGCCGAGGGAGAGGGCGCTTTGGGCGAGGGCGATGATTTTATCCGCCGGCATGCTGCCGTAGGGGAGGGCTATGCCGAGGGTGAAAATGTCGCCGGCCAAAGGGAAAAGGCCGATAGGTTTGCGCGAGGCGCCCCCCTCTGTCCTGCCGGACATCTCCCCCTCTAGGGGGGAGATTACGCTGTCACCGATGGTTTCGCCAATCTCCGGTCTTGTTAAGGAAAAGCCGGCGCCCGAACTGCCAATCTCCCCCCTTGAGGGGGAGATGTCCGGCAGGACAGAGGGGGGCGCCTCGCGCAAACTTGTCAAGCATAGCCAACCTGCCAGAGACACCAACTGTCGATCCGACAAATCCCGTGTGTGAGCCTCACGGCCTTTCTCGGCGACCATTCTCAGCGCAGCGACGGCTATGTCTCTCGCAGCATTTGCATCGACCTTTGCCAATACCTTCGCGTTTCGGCCGTCGCCCGCAATCAATACGCTCCAAACGATGTCGTTGTCGGCTCGCACCGCCTTCAGCCGCACATCAGGTGTCACTGCATCCATCGACAGCTGCCCGCCGCCGTCCACGATGACCGAAACCTTCGGCCCCAGCCGTTGCGTCAACCCAGCCTCATCGACCGCCACCCTGATCCGCTCAGCCATAGGCCGCGGATCGGCGATCTCCTGCGGATCGATGCCCGCCAGCGGTCCCGTCTCGACCGGCACGCCTGTGCGCACCGCAATGCCCAGCGTATCGACTTCCGCCGCCAGCAGCGCGGCGCTATCCGTGGTCAGCCCGCGTATTTGCAGGCTGCCGCGCGCGGTCACCTCCATGATGCCGTTGCCGTGCCGCAGGGCGGTTTCGGCCAGGGCGATCAACAGCTTCGGCGATAGGCCTCCGGCAACCGGGTTGAGCCGCACCAATAGCCCGTCGCCGGTCTGCATCGGCGCCGACAGAGCCGGGCAGGCGCCACGGCGCGTGAAGGCGTTCATGCCGCCACCTCGAGTGCTTCCGCCTCGGCAATCAGCGCCGCGAGGTCGTCGTCGATCGAGTTGCGCAGGGGATGCCAGAGGCCACGGCGCCGTGCCGAGAGAAAACGCTCGGCAATGACTTTCGCGGCGGCTGGGTTTTCGCGCAGGATGAAGGCGCGAACTTCGGCGTCGCCGAGATAGGCGTCGTGCACGGCCTCGATCAGCGCGCCCGATATGGCATGGGTGGTCTCGGCAAAGCCGACCAGCCGGTCGACCGTCTCGGCGAATTCGGAGGCGCCGCGCGGGCCGTGGCGCATCTGGCCGGCGATGAAACGCGCATTGACGGCGCGGGCGCGCACCACCCGCGACACGGCCTCACCAACCGAGCGTGGCTTCGGCTTTTGCGGATCCGTGGTGTCGAGCACGATGACGTCGGCATTCCTGCCGAGCGCCGCGAGTGCGGCCGAAAAGCCGCCGATGAAGGCGACGTCGGCCGAACCTTCGAGGATGTCGCGGCCGGGGTCGTCGCCGGTGTGGACGAGAAGGTCGGCCTCGGCGATACGGCCCTCGAAAGCGCCGGGTGCCGAGATGCCTTCGCCGCCGGCGCCGCCATAGGCATGCGAGGTGGCGTCGAGATAGGCGCGGCCGATCTCCTCGCGCGCGCCCCAGTCGCCGCTCGACAGCAGATCCTCCACGCCGGCGCCGTAGGTGCCGGGCGAGGTGCCGAAGATGCGCGGGCTGATCTTGCCCTCAATGCGGGTTTTGGCTGCGAGCGGGTTTTCCGCATCCTCCTCGTCGCGGGCCGCGACGGCACTGGCGGCGGCATCGATCAGCGCGATCTGGGTTGGGAACATGTCGCGGAACAGGCCCGATATGCGCCAGGTGACGTCGACGCGTGGCCTGCCGAGCGTGGCCGGCGGCAGCACTTCGATGCCGGTGATGCGGCCGGTGGCAGCATCCCATTGCGGGCGGCAGCCCATCAACGCCAGACCTTGCGCAATCTCTTCGCCGCCGGTCCGCAACGAGGCCGAGCCCCAGAGGTCGATGACCAGCGAGCGCGGCCAGTCGCCATGCGACTGCATGTAGCCGCGCACCACTTCTTCCGCCGCCGCCTTGCCCAGATCATAGGCGGTCGGCGTCGGCATGGTGCGCGGATCCGACGTGAACAGGTTACGGCCGGTGGGCAGCACGTCGGAACGGCCCCGCGCCGGCGCGCCGGCCGGACCGGCCCTGACATGGCGGCCATCGAGCGCGGCGAGCAGCGCCGCCTTCTCGGCCTCGGCACTTCGGCGGCGCATGGGGTCGGGCTCGTCCTCGGGCGCACGGCCATAGACATGCAACCCGTCCTTGATGGCAAAATCCTTGAGATCGCAAAGCCAGGCGTCGATGCGGCGCAGCGCCTCGTCGGGCGCATCGGTCCTGGCGACGCCGGCTTCCGAGGCGAGGCCGGTTTTCTGTGCGGTGTCGACGATCAGCTTGGCTAGACGATCGCGGCGGCGGCGGTCGAGGCCATCGGCCTGGGCGTATTCGTCGACCAGCCGTTCGAGCTTGTGCTGGTTTTCGTCGAGCCCGGCACCGGTCAGCGGCGGCGGCAGATGGCCAAGCGTGACGGCGGCGATGCGCCGCTTGGCCTGCGCTGCCTCGCCGGGGTTGGAGACGATGAAGGGATAGATGACGGGCAGCGGACCGGTGACGATCTCGGGAAAGCAGTCTTGCGAAAGCGCGACGGTTTTGCCCGGCAGCCATTCCAGCGTGCCATGGGCGCCGACATGGATGAGGGCATGGACGCCGAGCGACTTGCGCAGCCAGAGGCCAAAGGCGAGGAGCGCATGGCGGGGCGGGAGCGTCGGATCGTGATAGTCGGCGCGGCGGTCGGCGGAGCGGCCGCGATCGGGGGCGAGGGCGACCGTGATGTTGCCGAAGGTGGCGGCGCGGAAGCGGAAGTGGGTCGAGGTCGGAGCTTGAACACCCCCCTCTGTCCTGCCGGACATCTCCCCCGCAAGGGGGGAGATTACCCCCTCATCTTTGTCTTCGCCAATCTCCAACGTTGCAAGAGTGGCCCCAGCGTTGAAACTTCCGATCTCCCCCCTTGCGGGGGAGATGTCCGGCAGGACAGAGGGGGGTGCCTCGCGCAAACCTTCGGCTTTTCCCCATGCAGCCTCTACCGCGGCAATTGCCGCTATTGGCAGGCTCTTCGAGAAGTCCAGATACTCCTCCAGCCCCAGCCCATCCTTGCTGCGCTCCAGCAAACCCAGCAACTCACGCGGCGTCTCCGGAATCCCCTCGACTCCATAACCCTGCTCCTTCAGGTCGTGCAGCATGGCCAGCACGCTGGACGGCACGTCGAGGCCGACGGCATAGCCGGTGCGGCCGGGGGCGCTTGGATAATCCGGGATGAGGATGGCCAGTTTGCGCTCGGCGCAGGGCGTCTGCTGCAGCTTGATGAAAGCCGCAACGCGGTCCGCGACTTGGGCGACGCGATCCGGTTCCGGCCGGTTGGCGAAAGCGCGATGACCAAGCGCCGGATCGACATCGCTCTCGCCCTTGAAGGAAATGGGGCCGGCCAGGATGCGGCCGTCGAGTTCGGGCAGCACGACATGCATGGCAAGGTCGGCGGGCGCCAGGCCGCGCTGGTTATTTTCCCACACGTCGCGGCGGGTGGTGGCGACGATGACCTGGAAGACGGGCACGCCGGCGCGGTCGAACAGGGTTTCGACGCCGGGTTCGGCGCCGGAGGCAAAGGCGGTCGCGGCGATGATGGCGGCAGGTTTCAGCGTGGCGAGCGCGGTTTCCACGAAGGCCAGGGATGCCGGGTCCTTGAGGCTGGAGACGAAGATCGGGACGGGGAGCATATTGCGCTGCCGTAGTGCTTCGAAAAGCGCGTTGATGGGGGCTATGTCGGCGGCGAGCAGCATGGAGCGGTAGAAGAGGATCGGGATGACTGGCGTGGCGTTTCCCTCCCCCTCGAGGGGAGGGTCCGGCCGCAGGCCGGGGGT